>NZ_JBFRTD010000018.1:0-13268 GCF_041473955.1 Vibrio sp. 10N.222.54.E6
TGCGGGTTCGATTCCCGCTGCACGCTCCAATTCCTCCTTATGTTTTGTTACGTGTTTTCTTCCAGCGATACCCTATTCAAAAAACTTCTCCGCTCGTTAAACCTATAAGCATTAATCCATATAGCTTAAACCCATTTTGTTAAGTCTAACCAACCAACGCTAATTAAGCAGCTAGCGCTATTAACTCCTTAAATCGCTTCGAATTTCTTAAACCTTTCCCATTACATATTGCAGTCTAGCTTTTAACGATTTTCAAAATTGTTCCAATTTAATAATCTTGGTCAATATCTGCAAAAATCATTGTGTTAATGTGCGCGCATTAGCAACAACCCATAAATAATAAAAAATGTTTAAAAGCAATGAGTTAACAATTAACATCGAAGCAATTAATGTCGCTTTAGCAAAAGTTGAAAATGCCAATAAAATTCAGCTAGATACATTGAAAGGTTATGTGAACAGCGAGCCTGAACAAGCTGTACTGGCTTTTCGATCGCTGAATGAAGCAGAATCAATCGACGACAAGTTTAAAAAGATCATGGCAGAGCTACCGCACCTGAGCGGCGAAGCACACCACCTACTGGAAACATCGATCCTATTACAGTAATGGCCAAGAAAGATAAGTCTCAACTAGCGCGATGAGCTAAGACTTATCTTTTAGCTTTCTGTTTTTAGTACTTTCCCAGCAGCTATTTCTAGCTCTATTAGATAATGCCTAAAGCGTTATCGACTTCGCCATACCCGCTTCAGCGTGACCAGGAATATTGCACGCGAACTCTACGTTATTATCACCATGGAAATGCCAAAGCATCTGTTTCGCTTTGCCCGGCTTAACTGTAACTGTGCTGCCCGAGTCATGAGCGTGATTACCCATGTTTTTCATCATTTCACGGTGCTCTAACTGCTCTGAAGCAGAACCAATCGAGAATTCGTGATCAATCTTGCCCGTGTTCATCACAACGAACTGCACCACGTCGTTCGGCTCAATATCAACCTTGTTCTTAAATGTAATTTTCATATCGTCACTTAGCAGAACATGAACCACTTTATCCGGCTTTGCGCCTGTCGCAGGCATACCCACTTCAGACATGCCTTCCATATTCATCATCTTCGAATGGTCCATCTTTCCATCCTTCATCATGCTGAGATCCATTTTTGAATGATTCATCTCTCCACTCTTCATCATCGAGTGATCCATATTTGAGTGGTCCATATTCGAATGGTCCATTTCAGCAAAAGCCGTTGCAGTAGTTAACATCAGTGCAATCGCAATAAGTGTCTTTTTCATGATCGTTCCTTAGATTAATTCAGTTATTTATTTGTTAGTTTCACATGTTCATGTGGTACGCCCTTACTCACTCTGTTTTTGGTCAGTAAGGGCTAATAATCAATACGTTATTTGTTTGGTTCGTTTTGGCTATGCGTAATCTCACGCTGTTTCCAGAGCTTAAAGATTGCAGGCAACACCAGTAGGGTAAGCAATAGTGCAGACGCCATTCCGCCTATCATCGGCGCAGCAATTCGCTGCATCACTTCAGAGCCCGTACCCTCGCCATACATAATTGGAATGAGGCCAATAATCACCGTAAGTACTGTCATCATAACTGGGCGAACACGCAGTCCTGCGCCCTCACGAATAGCATCCGTTAGGTCTTCACGCTGAAGTGCTTTCTGGTTCTGCTCCGCATCCAACTTCTTGTAGTGCCATGCTTGATTTAGGTAGACCAACATGATCACACCTATCTCAACAGCTACCCCGGCAAGGGCGATAAAGCCCACCCCCACTGCAATGGAGAAGTTGTAATTGAGGACATGCATCAGCCATAAACCACCAACCATTGCGAGTGGCAACGTCAGCATGATCATCATCACCTCACCAACGCGGCGGAAGCTGAGGTAGAGCAACAACATGATGATTGCGATGGTGATTGGCACAACGACACTTAAACGTTCTTTGGCGCGCTCCATGTATTCGTATTGACCAGACCACGCCAATGAATATCCAGCAGGCAAGACGATTTTATCTGTAACGACTTTTTGCGCCTCTGCCACATAAGAACCAAGGTCGCGACCTTCGATGTCAACGAACACCCAGCCATTAGGACGCGCGTTCTCCGTCTTAATCATTGGTGGTCCATCTTCATAGCGAATATCTGCAACATCAGACAAAGCAATTCGCGCTCCGTTTGGTGTCACTAACGGCAGGTTCTGCAACTTAACGACAGAATCACGATAGCTTTGCGGATAACGGACATTGATTGGATAACGCTCTAGCCCTTCTACCGTTTCGCCGACATTCATACCGCCAACTGCGGTCGAAATAACCTGCTGAACCTCTTTGATGCTTAATCCGTAACGAGCAGCAGAGCGGCGCTTGATGTCTATCGTCACATAACGACCACCCGCAACACGCTCAGCGTAGACAGAAGCAGTACCACTCACGCTATTGAGGATGGGTTCAAGTTGAGAGCCAATATCCTCAATCACGCTCAGATCTGGGCCTGCGATTTTGATACCAATTGGCGTTTTAATACCCGTCGCCAACATGTCGATACGTGTTTTGATTGGCATGACCCAAGCGTTGGTCAAACCGGGGAATTGAATCAGATCATCAAACTCTTTACGCAGAGACTCAGTAGTGACACCGTCACGCCACTGTTCTCGCGGTTTAAGCTGAATAACCGTTTCAATCATGGTCAGTGGCGCAGGATCGGTTGCCGTCTCTGCTCGACCAATTTTGCCCCACGTGGTTTCGACTTCTGGAATGGTTTTGATGAGCTTGTTGGTTTGTTGCAACAACTCACGAGCCTTACCTATTGAGATGCCCGGATACGTGGTTGGCATGTACATCAAATCCCCTTCGTCCAAAGGAGGGATGAACTCGCTGCCAAGCTTACTGGTTGGGTAATAAGCAGACGCCATTAAGCCAAGTGCGATAACAATCATCACCTTGGGATATTTTAGGCTGAGGTTTAGAAGCGGTTTATACATCGCCACTAGGCTACGGTTTACTGGGTTTTTATGTTCAGGTAGCACGTTACCGCGAATGAAATAACCCATTAACACAGGCACCAGCGTGATTGCCAAACCGGCTGCTGTAGCCATCGCATACGTCTTGGTAAACGCAAGTGGCGAGAACATCTTGCCCTCTTGCCCTTCTAGCGCGAACACAGGCACAAAGCTCAAGGTAATGATAATCAGAGAGAAGAACAGCGGTGCGCCAACTTCTTCTGCTGCCTTACCAATCACCTGCCAACGGTTTTTGTCAGTGAGCGGAGTCCGTTCAATGTGTTTATGAACGTTCTCAATCATCACGATGGCACCATCCACCATGGCGCCAATCGCAATCGCGATCCCGCCAAGAGACATAATGTTGGCGTTAATACCCTGCCAATGCATAACGATGAATGCGCCTAAGATACCGACAGGCAGACTTAGCGCGATAACCAGTGATGATCGGATATGGAACAAGAACAGCGCACACACGACGGCGACCACGATGAACTCTTCAGCCAGCTTCTTCCAAAGGTTTTCAACGGCTGAATCAATCAAAGTAGAACGGTCATAAGTTGCGACAATCTCGACACCATCAGGTAAGCCAGCTTGCAGTTCAGCGAGCTTGGATTTCACCGAGTCGATCACTTCACTGGCATTTTCACCAAAGCGCATCACAATAACGCCGCCAACCGCTTCACCCTCACCATTGAGTTCCGAGATACCACGACGCATTTGCGGGCCAAGATTAATGTCAGCAATGTCACCTAATAGCAGCGGAGTACCTTTGTCGGTCACTTTTAGCGGCAGAGATTGAATATCTTCGATGCTTGTCAGGTAACCGGTGGTACGAACCATATGTTCGGCTTCCGCAATCTCAACAACAGACGCTCCTGTTTCTTGATTACCATCTTGGATCGCCTTGTTGACTTGCTGAAGCGTCAGGTCATATGCACGTAACTTGGCAGGATCAATCTGTACTTGATACTGCTTCACCATGCCGCCAACGGTCGCCACTTCAGACACGCCTTCTACAGTTTGCAATTCATACTTCAAGAACCAATCTTGCAAACTACGAAGTTCCGCTAAGTCGTGCTGACCTGTTTTATCTTGCAACACGTAGCTGTAAACCCAGCCCACACCGGTTGCATCGGGTCCTAGTGTTGGCTTGGCACTCGATGGTAAGTTAGGTGCAACTTGGCTTAAGTACTCCAACACTCGTGAACGCGCCCAGTACATATCGGTATCGTCATTGAAGATGATATAGACATAGGAATCACCAAAGAACGAGTAGCCACGAACTGTTTCAGCACCCGGTACAGCTAACATGGCGGTGGTCAATGGATAGGTCACCTGATCCTCGACCACCTGTGGGGCTTGACCCGGATAACTGGTTTTGATGATTACCTGAACATCTGACAAATCAGGAATGGCATCGACAGGTGTATTTTTAACGCTGTATAAACCGCCAAATACGATGGCGACAGTGGCAACCAGCACTAAGAAACGGTTGCTAATAGACCAGCGAATAATTGCATTGATCATAGTTCGCCCTCACCCGTGCTATTCGTCGGTTCGAGAGATTTGAGCACATAATCAGAACCTTGCTTCGCCACTAGAAACCGAATGGTTTGACCCTCGGCAAACTCAGATAAATCAAGGTCATCACTGGCTTGGAAATTCATTTCACCCGCTTTCCAATTCCACTCAGGGACTGGCTGATGTTTTACAGTGATCATGCCAAAATCTGCCATCAACATGGTAATGTCACCCGTTACCCAAACTTCGCCGGCGATCTTGTGTTTGTTGACCTTGTAATCAACAACCTCGTATCGCCCTGACTCTGTCTTTCGCATCTCAAAGTCAATTGCCTTACCACGTTCCACGTCACTCATGTCCAAGCCTTCCGCAAAGGTGAAGTTCATCACCATGCCCGGCCAATCCCATTCTGGAACAGGCTGATGGTTAATCATCACCATACGACTGCCTTGCATAACGTCGGAAATTTCACCGTTCGCCCATACGGTTTCAGCTTCTTCCTCAACACTATTGATGCGTGACAGATCAGCAGATTGGCTCGATTCAGAATCCAACATGAAGTGCGCAGAAGTGACAATGTTTTCACCTTGCTCCAGCCCTTGAAGCACTTCTATTTTTTCGCCAGCTTCACGACCAACCTCAATACGAGCAGAGCGATACTTGCCAGAACCTTCTGACATCACCACTCGAGTCATACCACCGGAGTGAATCACCGAAGATCTTGGGATAGTAAGGACAGCTTCATCACTGATGGGTTTCAGCGCAATATTGGCAAACATATTTGGCTTAAGCTCGCCATTTGGGTTGGAGAACTTCAAACGAACACGCAAGGTTCGAGTTTTTGGATCAAGGATTGGGTACACGTAATCGACATTACCTAACCACTCTTTGCCGGGAATGGCATCTAGAGTCATCACCGCATTGCTGCCTGACGAGATCCAGTGCGCTTGACGCTCAAACACCTCAGCATCAACCCATACTTCACCTAATGGGCCTGCACTGATCACCGCTTGTGCAGGTGAAAGGTAACCACCTTCTCGGATATTCAGGCTTGCGATGACACCATCAGCTGGCGCTTTGACTTCAATGGTTTGCGAAGCTTTGCCTTTGCGCGTAATAGAGCGGATTTGAGTCTTATCAACACCCAAGGTAATTAAGCGTTCAGTCGAACCTTTGATCAAACCTTTACGACCCGTTTTATAAGCACTGATCAACTCGTCTTGTGCTTTAACAAGCTCTGGAGAATAGAGTGTGAAAAGCACATCACCTTTGTTTACCTTCTCACCTACTGCGTTGATGGAGAGTTTTTCCACCCAACCAGAAACACGGACGTTGGTTTGCCATAGCGCACTTTCATCAAATGCCACGTAGCCAACCGTTTCAATGCGTGGTGATAGCGCTTCTCTCGTGACTTGTGCGGTTTTCACGCCAAGGTTATTTTCCACAAAAGAATCAATAAACACGGTTCCGGGCTTATCTTTGGCTCCGCCGTTCACATCGTCAGCATATACAGGGATAAGATCCATCCCCATTGGTGACTGACCCGGCTTGTCTCGCTGATAATTTGGGTCCATCGGAGCCACCCAATACAGAGGTTCATCCTTGGTTTGTTTACTTACTTCGGCGCCTGTACTCGTTGCCATTGCTGACATGTTATGTGCTGACCCAACGACAAAGTGATTCACACTAAAACCCAATGCACCACCGACCAATAAAGCGATTGTTGCTACTTTTACTGTACTCATTGTCTATTCCCTTATTGATTGGCTGTGTGTTTAGTTGCGCTTGAGTTGAGTTGTGGTTGGTTTACTTGGTATTCAAAGCCACTGACTAACGCCGCCAGTTTGCTGTTAACGATGTTGAGATCGGTGATCAAACGTTGTTGCTCTAACTTAAGCGCCAACTCATCGGTCGTTGCTAAAATGACATCGTTAAACTGAGCGGTATTGTTTTGATAGCCCCTCTCAACCGCACTGATTCGTGCTGCGGTTTGAGGAAGCAAAGACGTTTGATAGCGCTCTAATCGCTGGATCAGATTTGATCTGTCCACCAGCAATGCGTTCACTTGTGCGTTCATTTGGGAAAGTAAGGTGTCTTTTTGAGATTTAGCCGCACCAACTTGATACTGAGCAGCCGATAAGTTTTTATCTTGTCGGTTCCCTGTAAACAGCGGGATGTCGACTGTCAGATAAGCACTCACCAGATCAGAAGCAGGTTCACCCGCCATGTTGTTGGCTTGACGGTGTGCATACATCACTTCGACCCCAAACTGTGGCGTATAAGCTTGCTCTGCTAACTCAACCTGAGTTTGATTGGAGGAAATACTGACATCGGAGATCTTAACCAAAGGATGGTCAGTCAGTAGCTGGTAGTGCTTGGATGAATCGATATTGGTCGCTAATTTGCTTTCCAACAACGACCAATCGATTTGGTTAGTTGCATTCAGTGTGCCCTGAGAATCAAGAACCTGAGAGCCTAGCCAATCAGAACCCAACCATTCAGAAAGCTGAGAGATTAGACGACGCTGAACCTGCTGGTTTGCCTGAAGTTTCTCATCAAGCTTGCTCACTTGGAGCTGAGCATTAAGCAGATCTTGCGCTTCACTTTTACCAATCGAGTAATTGGTTTGTACATAGTTTTCAAGCTCAACCAACAAACGACGATTTTGACGAATCACCGACTCAGCCTTTTGCTGATAACCTAACTCAAGCCAAAGCTGCGTCATGCTATTCGCAACCGTCAATTCTCTTGCTTGCACCTGCAAAGCCAAACCATCCGCTTGCTGCCCCGCTTTTTTCTGCTGTAGATCCAGCGTATCGCCACGTTCAAATTGCTGCATCAGACCAACCGAGATATTGGTCATTGGGTCTTCATCAAACTGGAAGCGATCGACTGGCAGACCACCAAATCCGACTTTTAGTTTCGGATCCATCAAGGTTGCGCTGGCAATGCCCGTTTCTCGCATCGCTTGAGACTGAGCAAAGTACTGTTTGCGATTTCCATCTTCGCTTAAAGCAATCTCAATCAGTGTATTGAGTTGCTGCGTCGAGCTTGCTTGGTCATGTGCTGAAATGTGTTGAGCATTTGAAGCTGACGCCGTGGTAGCCGCGAGCGTAGCACTTGAAAACAAGGCCATAGGCAAGGCAGCAGCAACCACTAAGCTCGTGTTCATGACAAACACAGAGGTTGTTGGTTTCATATTCACAATGAATGTCCATATCTAGCGCTAATTAGCGCATAAAAAAGAATGGCTTATCAGATTTATCTAACTGATATAACTGTATTTTTAGATATAGATTTATGCGGAAGGTGGGCGTAGCAAAGATTGAGCGCGTGCGACTTTCTGGCCAATCGTGACCGATTGAAAACGAGCTAATGAAAAGGAAAGTTGATCAACGGCTTGAACAGCCTGGATTGGATAGGGACTTGCAGAACACATTGAGGCACAGCAATCGGCACTCGAACAATGGTTACCCATCATCGGACTGCCGTCTTCGCTCATTGAAGACATATCGAATTGAGCCATCAAAGCATGGGCACTCATGTTAGAGTCTTCAGCGTGTACTTCTTCACTCATCACATGGCATCCCGCCTTTGAGTCATTAACCGAAGTATCGCTGTGGTAACAAGCCGACTTACCCGAGCTCATTTCCAACATCATTACTTCAGTCATCAAGGCTGAGGAGCTTGAGGCATAGCTAGACATCAACATCGCAATGATGCTGAAAACAATAATCCAAGTTTTTCGGAATGTGTTTGTCATAGCTTACCTTTGAATTTACAACGCAACTATAAACGTTCCCCTTAGGGTAAGGTCAATGCCATTGTGCCGATATTTGCCTGACCGTTGAAAAAGTATTCATCCTCTCTTTCATCAAAATGAGATAATTCTTCGACTTTGCAGTTTTTTCTTTAAAAATTATCCAATTAGCTAGCGAAACCTCTATCTGTGTATTTTACTTAAGATAGTGCAACCACGATTCACGGATGATAAAAATGGCTAACAAAAAAAACGTCGAAGCAAACAAGAAAAATACAGAAATCAAAAATAAGAAAAGTAACAAGCTAGAACAAAAGAAACCAACACAAAAAAAGAAGCGCAGACTGCATTCACATCTAAAAGTGAATATCCCACTTTTTCAGTCACTCATGATGATTTTGCCATCATTGGCTAAACACGCTGCTGCAGAGAGCATAGACAATTCCAGTGACGCTGCAGATCAAGTAACCGCAAATAACGTGACAGCAAAAGATTCCAGCGACCACCATGGAAAAACCGACTCATCAGCGGTTACTCATCAAGAGGCTCAAACGAGCGACAGCGACGTAAACTCGACCTTAAGTGCAAGTCATGCCGCCCATGGTTCGAGCTCTCACCTGGTTCCTTCTCATCATTTATCGACGCTTTCTCACCCGCAAGTCCATTACATTCCTTCGGTATCGATGCCTACTATCTCCTCAGGGAGTAACGGTCAGCCGACTCATTCGAATGCGCCTACGACGCCCGCTTTACCCGTCACCTTTATGCCAGAAGTTATAAAAGGTACCTACGGAGAGCTTCATGTTGATGCCAATGGTCAATACACATTCGTATTGAATCCAAATTCTCCTCAATACATCCTGTTAAATCAGCACCAATCAGGTACTGACCATTTTGCGTTACATCTATCTAATGGCTCGAGCATCATTGTTCAGGTACCGGTAACAGGTAAGCAAGACACGCCAAATATTTCTGGAGACCTAACAGGTGTCGTAACAGAAGATCACAATATTGATTCACAAGGCTTGTTACATGCGAACGGTAAAATTGATGTCATAGACCCTGATCAAAATGAAAGTTCGGTTACGCCGGAAGTTATCTCAGGTAAATATGGTTCATTAACTATCGATGCTGATGGACACTGGCAGTATCAAGTTGATAACTCGCTCTCTAATGTTCAAGCTTTAACCGCAGCCACTTCATTGCACGAAAGCTTCACTATTCACACCAAAGACGGCACACCGCAAACCATCGATATGACGATTGGTGGGAACGACGACAACGCCGTAATTACGGGTGTGGATGCTGGCACGTTAACTGAAGATTTAACGACACAAGTTCAAGGGCAGCTTTCGGTAACGGACTCTGATCTTGGAGAGGACCACTTTCAAGCCTCACAAGTGACTAGTAATTTCGGTACGCTAAGCATAACCAAAGACGGTGCGTGGACATACAGCTTAAACAACAATAACCCAGTAGTTCAAAGACTTGGCCAAGGTTCAACTGCGACAGACATCGTCACTGTTCACTCAGCTGATGGTACAGCGCATCAAGTTATGGTTACGATCAATGGCACCAACGACCATGCAGTAATCACGAGTAGTACAGCAAATTCACCAAGTTCGTTTTTCGCTATCGGGACAAGTAATGGCTCAAGCCAAGTTACTGAAGATAAAGACCTAACGGTTTCAGGCCAACTCAACATCACCGATATCGACTCAAAAGAGGCGCATTTTTCTAATTCCGACCTCAAGGGGACACTGGGTACTTTACACCTTAAAGACAATGGCGATTGGACCTACGATCTAGATAATAAAAACCCACAAGTTCAGGCTCTTGGTCAAGGCTCTGCGACAACAGACATCATAACCATCCACTCCGCCGACGGCACTCCTCATCAAATTGCAATTACCGTTAACGGCACCAATGATAAAGCCGTGATAAGCGGAACCAGTGCCGGCGTGGTAACCGAAGAGTCCCAACTTCAGACCTCGGGCACACTTGCGGTAACGGATGTAGATACTGGCGAAGCGCACTTCGCTACTTCATCCACAGGAAGTACCGATATTGCAGGCTCGTTTGGTATGCTACATCTAACCGATTCGGGGGCTTGGACGTACGATCTTGATAACACTAACCCGACCGTTCAAGCATTAGGTAAGGGCTCGACAGCTACTGATACCATCACCGTTCATTCTGCTGATGGCACGCCGCATCAAGTGACTATCACAGTAAATGGCACTAATGACGCAGCTACTGTCAGCAGTGCGACCGTTGCCATCTATGAAACCGACAAAGCGGTAACCACCTCAGGCACCCTCACCAGTACCGATGTTGATAACCCAGACAATACCTTCACACCAGATTCTATCTCAGGCACCAACGGTGATCTCACCATTGATACCACTGGCCACTGGGTATTCACCGCCAACAGTGCGTTTAATCAATTAAACGTCGGCGATAAAGTAGAAGAAACCTTCACGGTGTCGTCTGTTGATGGCACACCGTCCACTATCAAGGTGACAATTAACGGTACTAACGACACAGCTACTGTCAGCAGTGCGACCGTTGCCATCGATGAAACCGACAAAGCGGTGACAACCTCAGGCACCCTAACCAGTATCGACGTCGATAACCCAGATAACGCATTCACGCCAGATTCCATTGTTGGATCTAACGGCGACCTAACTATTGATGCTAATGGGCATTGGGTGTTCATCGCCAACAGCGCGTTTAATCAATTGAATGTCGGCGATAAAGTCGAAGAGACCTTCACGGTGTCGTCTATTGATGGCACACCTTCGACCATCAAAATTACTATTAATGGTACCAATGACAAAGCCGTGATAAGCGGAACAAGTGCTGGCGCGGTCACCGAAGAATCTCAACTTCAAACCTCTGGCTCACTGACTGTGACTGATGTTGATGCCGGTCAAGCGCACTTCTCCAATACCGATATTGCTGGGACTTTAGGCACCTTACACCTCACTAATTCGGGGACATGGACTTACGACTTAGATAACACCAACCCAACCGTTCAAGCGTTAGGTAAAGGAACAACCGCTACCGATACCATTACTGTTCATTCTGCTGACGGCACACCACATCAAATTACTATTACGGTTAATGGTACTAACGACAAGGCCATCATTGGCGGGACAAACTCTGGTGCAGTGACTGAAGAATCTCAACTTCAGACGTCAGGTACACTGACTGTCACTGACGTAGATACTGGTGAAGCACACTTCTCCAACACTGATATTGCAGGCACATTAGGCACTTTACATTTAACTGATAACGGCACTTGGACTTACGATTTAGATAATACGAATCCACAAGTTCAAGCGCTAGGCAAAGGAGCAACCGCTACCGATACCATCACTGTTCATTCTGCTGATGGCACGCCACATCAAGTGACTATCACAGTAAATGGCACCAATGATACGGCTGTAATTGGCGGTACAAGTGCTGGCGCAGTAACAGAAGAGACACAACTACAAACTACTGGCACATTAACCATTACTGATACCGATAGCGGTGAAGCACACTTTGCCAATACTGATATCCAAGGCTCCTTAGGTACATTACATCTAACAGATAATGGCGCTTGGACGTACGATCTTGATAACACCAATCCTATCGTTCAAGCGTTAGGTAATGGCGCAACCGCTACTGATACCATTACCGTTCATTCAGCCGATGGCACACCTCATCAAGTCACCATTACAGTGAACGGCACTAATGATAATGCTGTGGTAGGTGGAATAGATACTGCAAGTGTCACTGAGAAAGCTGCTGGAGATAATATGTCACCAGATCATGCTCAATCGGGTATGGCGACACTTCGAGTTAGTACACTAAACGCTAATGGACATTTATCTGTGATTGATCCTGACTCTGGTCAGTCTGGCTTTGCTGATAATAATGTGGGGTATAACTATCACGGTACATATGGTGACTTAATTTTAAATCCAAATGGCGATTGGAATTACTATGCCGATGCTGGAAGTCTCAGTCACATTGGTGGAAGGCCCACGACCAGAGGCTCCGCTATCGATAAGTTAGGTGAGGGTGAAACACTCACAGACACTATCACCGTTCACACAAAAGATGGAACACCACATAATATAGTCATCACTATCAATGGTAGTAACGACAGGCCTTATTGCTCTTCAGAAGTACAACTCAACGCAGGTACTGAAGATACGAGACAAACCATTACAGCTGCACAACTGTTACAAAATTCAATAGATGTCGATAAAAATGACTCTGGACTGCTTACAGTAGCAAACCTTCATCCAGATCACGGCTCGATTTTAGATAACCAAAATGGTACATACACTTTCACACCAGAAAAAGACTATAACGGTAAAGTTCATTTCACCTATGATGTCAAAGATGCACATGGCGGTGTCACTCATACTGGAGCTACCAGCAGTTTAAGTGCTGTTGCTGATAAAGCGGTTATAAGCGGTAGTGATACCGGAACGATTATTGAAGATCATAATGTGGGTCACAGTTCATTACAGCCTGTCGTTGCATCGGGTTTGCTGAGTGTGACAGATCCTGATGCAGGGCAAGACCATTTTCAGGTCAATCTGTTATTAGGAGAACAGGCGATTCACGATCCCTTTGGTGGTTTTTTACGCATTACACCAAGTGGCGCTTGGGGATATGAAGTAGCCAATAGTCGCTTGCAATCATTAGCTGAAGGTGAAGTAGAAAAAGTTGTATATCGTGTTTACTCTGCAGACCACACTGCCCACGATATAACAATAACGGTGACAGGCACCAACGATCAACCGAGCATTACTGCGACGACACTTGCACATGGCACTGAAGATACGCATTACCAAATGCAAGCCAGTCAGTTTGGATTCAGTGATATCGACACAGGCGATACGTTACATTCCATCGCAATCACAGATCTACCATCAGCAACACAAGGTAAGTTTGTACTTGATGGACACGATGTTAC
>NZ_JBFRTD010000019.1:0-45312 GCF_041473955.1 Vibrio sp. 10N.222.54.E6
TGCTCAATTACTACTTCTTTCGATAATGCAAAGGTTTACAAAAACCGTAAGCACTTTCAAAAACTACTGGATTTTTTTGAACAGTCTGGAATCGCCTATGAACTAATTTCAGTCGAAAATAAAGGGTAATCTTGTGGCTAAAGGAATATCTCTACCTAAACAAGTAGAGAGTCTTAAATCAGACGTTGGGCTTCTTACTCAGCAACTTGCTAATGCTTCAATTGCTCTCAAGTTCTTAAAAGATATTGGTGTTAGCGAACACGCTGAGAAGTATATTGACGACATTCTAGAGCTATCAGAAAAAACGTTAGCTCAAACAGATAAATCGAAATACATCTAAGTAGAGGCAAAAACAAGCTGCTAAAGTCTGGATTTTTCCAGACTTCAAGTACAAGTAAACCAGTAATGGATAATGAATAAAACCAAAAATACTTAAGAACCAGTTTATTTTACGCAGGTTTTAAGCTGGCTTCTCTGAATACTCGTTCACATTTTTTTGAAATCTCATCTAAAACTTCAAAGCTTGTTAAAGCTGACAAACGGATCGAAAGGAGTTCACGACGTAATGACTCTAACCCTTCTGTATCCAGGTTAACCTTTCGGTTTCCTTGGCCATTGTTTGATACCGGTATGATGGAATCTATATTCAGCGTCCAATCGTAATTAGCGATATCTAACCCTGGGGTGACGGCAATATCGCCTTTGAAGTAAGCGGTACATTCCCTTAGCGATAACATAGTTTCAAATTGTAATTCAATATGGTCGACTTCGGCCTGAATGTGTTCCAAACCAGTGAAGTTAAACTTCAAAATAATGAATTTTTCACTCATAACTTCCTCTCAAATATTTTTACCATCCAATCGCTCGAAGTCTGGATGGTATGGTTAGCAAGCTTAATAAGCCGTTTGCGATCCATCATTAACGTTGTCTTTGTGATGGGCTTTAACTGTTGATGGCCGTTAAGTGCTTGCTCGATTTCCAATAAGCCAATAGTTAACTGCAGGTGGTCCGTGATTATATTGAGCCCAATTATATTGAACTGTCTCAAGGGTACGATTTTGATATGTATCTCTTCAGATAATAATGTTAGCTTATTCCGGCACTCTGCAGATTCGCTCAGTAAATTTTCAATTGACTTCATTTAACCTGCCCTTTTAATCTCTTTCCATGTTCATAGATGAAAATTGATGATGTGCTCGTTCTGCATCGGCTTGAGCATTTGATTGTCGCTGATCCGTTAAATCTCTTAAGTTACTGTCGACTGAATGAGAAATAGCTGCATTGAAGTGTGAGGTAACTACACTGTTGAATTGCTTACTATTTGATGAGTACAGGTGGTTTTTCTCTTTACTGCATCGAATAGTGGACTTGGTGATATCATGCAACTGATTGCTAGTCACTGCACACGCTTCTATTTTAGAGAGCGCGTGATGATAAGCCGGAATATCTAGGCTAGGATCTAACTCAATGATCAACTCCGCTATTGGGGTATCACTCATGGTTGAAAATGCGGGACCCATCATTGATTGAACCAGATTAATTTGCTCCACACCTTTCTTTGAAACAAAACAGTCTATGATTTGCAGCTGTGAATACAGCGGCGCGAGTTTTAAGTTCGGTTTGTTATTCACACTGAAAACACCTTAAATTATACTTACTTTAAACTATATAGTATTTTTCAGAATAGTTCGAATTAGCTTTTAATTACTGATGGTTAAACGACATGTCTACTAAGTGAAAAATTAGTGAACTTGAGACTGCATAATGGCGGAGAAATCATCGACAGATAAGCCTTTGTAGTCTTTACCCGGTGTTATGGTTGAAAAGCCCGTAAATTTAGTACCATCATGGTTAAGCATCGCCCAAGCTAGTTCACTGTCCCTGTATGCTAATTTTGACGGCAACCCATCATACATCGCACTAAAAGCTCTAACCACTTCATCTGCCACATTCGTAACGCTTGTCATATCTGAATCAAAGTTGGTGGATAGGTCAACAATGATGCCAAGGTCATTATTAACTATGTTGTGATAGAAGCTTGTTACTTTTGTTGGGATGGATTTCTTGATGACTTCCAAAGTGGCAACATTTTCATGATTTTGTAGGTAAATGGACATGGGCGACCTCTAATGATTATTGAGAGGTCTTTATATCACATGAGTTATCGTCGATTGGGCGTTTAGAGAGTCTATTTTCCAGAATGGAAATAAAAGTAAAATGAATTAAATACAAACAAATGACCCACCATTATTGCCAACGATCATGCCATCATACAACATGCTATCTGCGTCATTGCCCTCTGCGGCGATATAATGACGACTCACGGTAACGGCATTGCCGCTTACAGAGTATTCTAAATTTGTTTTACGGTAGTTGTAGACTAATTCCGACCTTTGTTTCGCATCTGGCACTTGGGCTACTATTGAAAACAATGTTCGTCCGTCAGCTATAGCTCTATTTGAATTGGCTTCGAATGACACGGTAGGGCGTCGGATAGTAATGATGTAATTGTAATTATGGGGATTGTAATTCATGCCTTCATCGATAAACCCTGTTGAGGTTAATTTTGCTACCGATGTTGGTGGCACTATTCCGTTTTTAGAGCATGCTATTTGAAAGTATTGGTCTAGTCCTTTAAATAAATGCTCTTGTGAATTAACAATGGATTTGTATTGCTTAGCGAAAATTTTACGCTTTTCAACTTCAAGCCACATTGACAAGATAACGGTCAATGAAGCTAGGGCGGCCGCAAAAAACAAAGAAGTGATAAATCCTCTTTGTCGTGATCTCAACATTAAATTACGGTTCGCCCCATATGCCATAGTTTATGGCCCTTCCATCGAGAATGTAGTGCCTGATACCGTGAATTGATGTGGTTTAAAGGAAGACTTAACACGTTCAAGGATACGTACATTAGGGATAGAAATCGTTGTATTGAACTTCGTTGTATCAGTAGCAACGTCTATACCATAGTTCTGACCATTTGCCGCTCTTTGAGAAAAACCTTCAGGTAATAAATTGGTTAAATCTGCAAACTTTATGCCTGTAAAATCTGATACTCGTCCATACTTCGATTTAAACGCAGCTTCATTGATAGTATTCAGTCCAGCAATGATTTCTGTTGCTTCGGACTGTTCATTCATGGATTTAATGGCTGGTAAAAAGAACAAAGTCGCTAGGCCCAATACCCCGACAACGATTACTGTGTACTCCAAAATCCCAAAGCCCATAAAGCCGCCTTGTTTCTTTTTCATGTTTACATTTCGAAAACTAACATTCATAAATTGATCCTCAATAAACCTAAAACTCATTTAAACTACTAATTATAAACCAAGAGCAACTTTACTTGATTTAAATTCATTACTCAACTCGATTACCATTAAATCCCAAGGCTTGCTTGAAATAAAAAAGCTGATGCTGCTCCTACCATCAAAGCTGTCAACCCCGAAATAAATGCACACACAACCAGTATAAAAGTTGACGTATAACTCAACGCTTTCAGAATTAAACTGCGTCCACCTGCGTTAACTACCTCTAACGCTTCTCGAACACCCGTTGCCCCGCCTTCACCTGCAATTTGAAGGGTAAGTCTTAATTGTTTAGGTAATAAACCAGTATCAAGTTGTTCGGTACCTCTTCTACCCTCAGAGAGTCTGTCACTCATAAGTTGGAGGTGGTAGCGTTCGTACTTGGTTGCCGCTGCTCCCAAGACTTTTATCGCATCACTGGATTCATATTGAACGTAACTAATCAGAAGTGTTAAACCTGAAAACACGTTCAAACCGGAAATGTATTTGTAAATAATGAATGGAGGAAAGAACTGGTCCCACTCCATTCGTTTCTCATTAACCCAGTTTTCATTTAACCAGCGGATCGTTAAGTAGGCACTAATGATTATGGCAAGTGACAAATAGGAATAATCAACCACAAAATTCCCTAAGAGATATACATTGTGTGGAATGTCGATGAATCGGTCGATTTCTGGATTTTCCGCCTTTAGAGCAAGGTAATATTCTGAACCTTTTTTTGCTGCCACCATTGAACCCCATAGGCTTAAAATGGAAGCTACCATTTTAAATCTAACACTGCGCTGAACCTTAGCTACTTCTATCGCACTAAACGTCGCTTGTTTAATTGCAATATTAAGGTTTTCTTGGGCGTCAGCTGACTCCGATTGTGATGTAGATGCAGCCGCTCTAATGATCATAGTAAAGCTAGATGAAAAGATATCAGCCATCGCTCTATGTAGTTGTAACCCCTCTTTAGTTCTTTCCAGTAATAATTTCGATACTGCTATAAGTCGTGCTACCCCTATCGCATCTGAATCTTGATACAACCTGTTCATGATGGTCAAAACTTCTACGTTCTCTTTTTTATCTTTCTGTCCTTGGATAGAAAGAAAATGCATTAAAAACTGTGCTTGCTGCTTTTGTGAAAAACCGCGCCTAATTGAGAAAGCTTCGCGTAAAGTGAGCACGCTAGTTATCGACAATGCCGCAGGGATTTTCTTTGCCTTAAAATCACCGTCTAACCAGGATTCGAATTTATCTAACATGCTTCACCTCAAGAATAGTAAGAATAGATGTCGTGGAAGTGAGGATCATATTCTTCTTCTTCCAATAGCCCATCAATTTCACTTGCCGCCATGAAAATATCGATTTCACCCTTTTTGGCTTTAAAAATTGCTACATCTTTCATTGATACCCAGCCTCTCTCTCGTAACCATGTTTCCAACCCTGTCGTTTTGTTTTTACGAATGAAATCTGTCATTGCAAGAGTCGGCTTGATGAACTCAGTGATCCCCACCATGCCTTTTACACCATTAGTGCAAACACAAGCTTTCGGCTGTTGGCTTGCCAAACATGGCGTTTGCTCAATGTTGGCAAATCGGAGCTGGCTATAGTCTTTAAGATCGCCCATCACTTGCTTGACGATTGCTTGACGTTCAGCGGATATTTCCTCGAATACAAGCGCACATTTCTGGCAAGTTTTGGGGGCCAATCGAGTAGCTACCAGTAATTCCAATAACTTCGGTGTTGTTAAATCTTCGAGAGGTACACCAATATCCAACAATCGATCTATGATTCCAATGGCAGAATTGGTGTGTAACGTTGATACGGTAATGTGACCAGTCATTGTGGCTTGTATTAATGTTTCAGCTTGCATTAATGTACGTGTTTCACCAAGCATGATGAGCTTTGGTGCCAAACGTAAAATAGAGGATAGGAATTCATCCCACTTCTCTTTAGGTTGGCTCATCTGCATTATGTTTGGGTTAATTTCGTTGAGTTTCAATTCCACAGGATCTTCTAGAGTTCGTGCGGTTAAATCTTGCGGGAAGTAATATAGAGCTCCACCTAATAAAGTGGTTTTGCCTGAAGAGGTCGGCCCAGTAACCAGAGTCATACCTTGAGGTTTGTTGAAAGCTTTTTTGAACGCGGATTTTACTGGTGCGTCTGCATTCAGCTGGTCTAGCGTCAACGGTGTTTCAGTTTTTACCATTCGAATTACTAGACCTAAAGCATTCTCGACGCCATCTATAACAATAGGCACTTTTTCAGCACGGAGTTGGATTCGCTTTGTATGGTTGTCTTTATCTTTCACATTTGCTTTAAAAGGGATAGATTGAGGTGAGTCATAGTTAATATCACCGCCGCCCTTATTGGTATTGATCGCTTGTGAAATCAGGCGATCACCCATCTCTTGTCCTTTAACAATACGCAAATTTGATCGTACCCGCTTATCGACAATATAATTCACGACAAGATCATGACCGAGTACAAATTGAATATCACTTGCGTTTACGTCATAACCTTTTTGTACTATTTTTTCGAATTCACGCTTTGCAACAGCTGTAGTTTCTTCAGAGTTTCGATTGACGCTATGAATGGCCTTGCTTTCTTCTGCCGTTGTCATTAACGCATCAAAGTCTTCCTGTGTAACAATTTTAAATTTTGCTTTAGTTTGGCCACTTTCGATTAATTCAAGTTTTAATTTTCGTGCAATGTCATTGTGCAGCTTAAGGCTTTCTTTCGTCATAACTAGCACGGCTGATCTAAGCGGTATAATCGGAATTTCATCCGCAGCAAAAGTCAAGTACTTTGCCATATCAATATCCGATAAGGCATAGGTTGTTTCAAGTTTGCTTTTTAGTTCAAGCATTCGGGTGTCAATAGGTTGCTGTTCGGGTCCCAAATTGGAAATTGTCTTTTCTGCAGCGTTAGGTTCTATTAACCAGTCTTTAGACTCAGTGATTAATGCTTCTTCGGCGTCTGGTTCTAAGTTATTGATGGCTTCAAATTGGTCAAAACTAATTGCTTCTTCGACTGGGATATCATTAGACAATGGATCTATATATTCATTGAACACAGCTGGCAATTTCTCTACTTTGGAACTTGTATCTGTCATGTATATTCCCTCTTAATTCCAACAAAGTTTTGCTAATTCAGGTGAGTCCAATTGCTCAAATTGGCCATCTCGTACCATAACGCAGCGCTCATCATGGTCTATAGACATCAGCATAAATCGTCCTGCAAAAGTATGTCCGACTTTGACGTTTTTATAAGGTTCCCCACCAACAGTAATATAAATATATTGATCGATGATGCTTTTAACTCTTAAATCAGAAAAGCCCAACACTTCAGCTTCAGTTACGGATTCAATTCTGAAGCCGTTAGAGTCTGACAAGTCTAGGTCGCCATTATTTGTGTAGTCGCTTAGCGAGCCGCTATTGCTTGGATTTAATGTTTTTTCTGCGTTACCATTATTGGTAACCTCACCATTTTGATAGCGTTTAGTATCAACACTTGCTTTTACTGCTTGGTAATTGTCATTGTTGATGTCTTTTTGAAGGCTTACCTCCATTGCTCGTAAGCGTTTCGCGTGAATCGATAATCTTTGAATACCAAATAAGGTAGCTGCATCTTCATCTTCACTTTTGACTCGTTTTGCTAATAAATGAAGATTGGCTAGATCGTCGTGAGCTACAGCGGTAAGAATTGGTACTTCATTTAGCTTAGGTTGATTAGTAACCGGTTTTTTCGGTATGTTCGTACTTACCCCTGACTGAACTTTCGGGTTAAGTTCTGCTTTAGAAAATACAGATTCGACCTCTGAATTAACAGAAGCAAAATCACTGCTCAGTCCAAAAATTTGTAGCTCGCTTTCAACTCGATATCCTACAAAACAAAGGAATAATAATAGACAGACTAAGGCTGCATTCCGCTTTCTTGAGTCAACCTTATTTGAGGTTTTTTTAGTCGACTTGCTTTGTTCTTTTTTCATCTTCTATTCCTTTATTTGGAGCCGAATACTTTGATTAATATATTCCCGGTGTAGCCAAAATCGCATCCACCTTTTGCTTCTGAAGTTATGTACGTTTCTTCATTTCCAAACGACTCTTGGGTGGATGGGTCCACAGGTTCACTCTTAATAAATTTCGGATTGATTGCTGATACTGAATGAAGCGCGTAATTGCGTTTGGCGAATTGTGTGCTTGCATACAGAAAGTCTTCAGCCATCCAACAATTGAATTCCAACTTTACGAGGTGTACGTAATATTGCCCTTTTCCGTTCCCATTCACTAATGAGTTAGAAGTGGACATTTTAATATCATCAAACATCCAATTCATTGCATCGTGTATGTAATTTTTTTCTTCGGTAACTGACGTTAAATACACACTTTCATTAATTGGCATTTCTTGAAACAGAGCGTCTATCTGTGTTCCTTTATCGCTGTTCCAGTGTCTAAGCTTCATTCTGTCGGAAAATTCGTTCAACCGTTGGTTTGTGCCTCCTGTAGATGTTGGATATAGCTGAATTAAGTTATTCGACATTTCAAACTCCGCGATAGCCCATCCAAGGCTTCGACCATTGAAGTTGGTGTTGGCCGAATTAAACCCTTTAAGGATCGCAGAAACTCTCTGCAACCCGTATTCAAGTTGAAAGTTTTTGTTCTTTGTTATTTCTTCTCTATAGGCACGCCAAGGTGATTCAATTTTAACTTGATTGGCTTTAAGAGCTTCTTGTTCAGCAATTATTTTCTGTTGCTGATGGAATGAAAATAATTGATACGCCCCAAACGCAGCAAACACGCAAAGTGAGTAAACAAACTTGGTTTGGATGCTTCGATTGACGCTATATTTAGCACCGTTCGTACGGCAAAATAGCCCAAAGTCAACATACAAATCCTGAGTCTTATTTATAGAGAGATCGGTTAATATGGCGAAGTGACTTTTAATGGTTGCTGGTGGCCTATTCTCTGAAGGATCGTTATCGGCTTCATCATGAATCGCGTCAAAATCCAATTTAGCCTCACCAAAAGAGATTACATTGCCATCAAGCTTTAACTCGCCATCATTCGCTGTAGAAAGTAGTCCTTTTGTCGCGTCTGAAACTGTGCTGTTATCAGCATTTTCATAGACAAACCGATTTAGAACGGCATTACCATCAACTAGGTATACCGGCATTAGTTCATAATCGACAGCTTGTAGAGACATTTCAATTTCGATAAACGCTGACATAGCGTCATTAATGTCTTCAAGAGTGAAATACTGATCAAAAGCTAACAAACCCGACGAATCAAAAATGGTTACCTGGACCGTGTTACCAAGGAATTCTATATAAGAAAATCCTTGATTCAATTTTGCTTTACCTAACACGGATTTTTTTATCAGTTGAGGTAGGATGAATCCACTTTCTTTAGAGTAGTAACTGTTCGTCGGCTTCTTTAGCAGAATACGCCAGTGTTGAGGGTTCTCTATGTGGCAATGGATATATCCGTCAGTACACATATTCTTTATCTTCCCTGCCCCGAGAGGCTTGGAATCAAAGTGCTTATATTGTTTATAAGTGAGTATTTCTTCGTAGAATGCAAACATAGCTAACCCTTACGAGCGTGGGCGGAAAATATATGGTGTAACGGTAATTATTGTTTCAATACGCTCACTGTTACCATATTCACTGCTTGCTAGGAGTTCAGACACACCTTTACCACGTCGTATAGACTTTGTTTCACGACTTAACCCTGAAAGAACAAGAGTATCGCCTTGTGTGACAGTGAATTTAGAGTAGAAATCTTTTTTGGATGTTCGAGGAGATTCTACGTAGCTTGCCTTAGTGTCTGTTTCTCCAGATTGCTGTGTTGTCGTATCACCATTACGAGTAAGCTCAACAAGAGAACTTATATTGGTAGCCATGCGCATTGTTACGTCATCTTCAAATATGGTAGGCATGACATAAAGTGAGAAACCTACATCCAAGTTATCTTGCGTTATAGAACCTTCGGTACCTACATTTGCCGTGCTTTCCGATTTACGCTCTTTGATGAAGTAGATGTTTTCAAAATCAGCTAACTTAGATGCTGTGTTTGGTTGCATTGTCTGACGTGGCATTGTTCTGTTGGATACTTTCCCGTAAAACGAAAGAGCTTCGGCTAATAGTTTAGAGCCCGCAGCTTTACCTCTAGTTAGTTCAGCAGAGATAATATTTGTTGGAAGTGATGTGGAAGCTCGGCCGATTTGGGCTGCAGCTTTACCCGCTTTCACGCCACTGTTAAAAGCGACACCGCCAAGGTCAGCAATAACCGCCGCGACATCAAATGCTTGTTGACCTTCATTCGTCATTTTTACTTCAATGATATCGATCTCTACGTAAACATTCGTTCTGAACATGTCATTACGTTCATCTACAATAATTTGCATTTCATCTAAGACAGCAGGGGTATCTCTAACCGTTATCGTCGAGGTTGCTTGATTGAGGTAGATAGGGATATCTTTTACATCAATCTCCCCAGCTTCTTTATCCTCTGCTTTACTAGTTTGTGTGATATCTTTGTCTAGGTCGGGAAGATCTTCGATGTCCTGAACGCTATTTTTAGTGAGAGTTGCCGATGTGCGGAAACTTGAATATGTTAGAAGTTCTTCGTAAACACTTTTCAGAGACTCAATTTCACCATCTGCATTCACGTATTCAGTATTCGAGTTGATCGTCGCATCATCTGTATTTGATTCCCCTTTACCTTTACCTTGACCGAAGTAATCACGCCCAGGCCCAGTTGCAATCTGGAAAGTACGAGTTTCGTACATGCTCCAAATTATTTTGTTCGGTTTTGGTATCTGGAAGGAATAGCCTGATGCGGCCGAAATTGATTCAATAGCGTCACCAATAGTTTTGCCTTTGAATGACACTTTAAAATTCTTATCGACATTGCGACCCAGCGATACGTTAACACCGCTTGCGTCCTTGATAAGCACCATGCCTAAAGCGTCTTTTAGTGGTATATCAGAGCCCACAAGCCCTTTTACTGGTTCAAACCACCATACCGGTTTTTTCTGCTCACTCTCTTTGATTGGAGAGACAAACAATGAATCAGAGATCACTACATTACGATAGAGGGGTTTGTCTTTTCTGAGTTTATCAAGAAGGCGTATTTCTTTAGAAACTTCCGCTTCGACACGCGATTGGGTTTCCTCTATTTCGTTATATGATGAGCAGCCCGACAATATAGATATTGTTAAAGCACTTAGTAAAAAATGTTTAATATTCATGAGGACCCTGCTTAGTTTTTAATTCGAAATTCAACAACGTTATTAATGTGTGTTTTTACCCACAATTGATGACTGCTTTCCCAAGGGCGAATCATTTGGTCTATTAGCATTAGAACGTTTTCACCCTTGATATCGAACGAGTTATACATTCGAATTGAGGCAGGGAATTGTTCAGGGAAATAAGAGATCCCTCTATCGGTGTGGCTAAGTAAATGTTTAACATTTTCTTCCAGTGTACCAGCGGTCAGGGTGTATTTTATTTGCCCGTTTGGTAGCACTTTGAGTCGCATGCTTCGCGTTGTGGTAAGTTTCAAATATTCAGGGTATTCATTATCCATGTGAAATTTATATTGCTTGGAGTTCGCGAACTGTAGTCGGTCGTATTCTTCACTGGAAATGCCAGGTTTCTTAGTTGCGTCACCCGCTTCAAAATTTGAAGAATTAGCTGTATGTTCTTGCGCACCTAGCGTGCCGGGAACAGCCGTAGTTTTTTGTACAGGTTCGATTTTCGACGATATTTCCTCAACCTGTGCTAATGAGCTGGAAGAAATTACGCTTCCTAAAAAGGATAATGTAAGTATCGAAAGAGGTTTGAGCATGTGTTCAACTTCCCTATTGTTAGTAGCACTGGCTAATTAGTTGCTGTCGTAGGTCTTCACTTGTTTGGTGAAGTTGCATAAAAATAATACGACTGTCTGGATCAATTTCTGTATAGAAACTTAAGTGAGGGGTATCTCTCGTTAGAGTGCAGGCTATAATCGAGACATCACGTCTTAAATCAGCATCTTTAATGGAGTCACTAAAGCGAATAGGTTGGTTTATTCGTAGTGACTTAAGTGAATCTTCAACAACCAATTCATCTGACCAATTTAATCGGTAATCCCAATGCCTCAAGAGATAATTTGCAATTGAGGTTGCCGCTTTACCGCTTGGTACATAACGCTTTGAGTCTGGAAAATACTTTTGTTGAAGTTCGGCGGCTTGAGCGTTTTTCTCGGTATGTTCGATAAGAGCTGTGTACTCTGCTTTTTTAATCTCAGCCGCTCGTTTCTGTTCTTCAAGGGCAGAGGTTTTGGCTTTGTGTTCTTTATCGATTTGCATCTGACGTTTATTCAAGATCTCGATACGGCGAGCGTGATCTCGTTCGTTTTTAGTCAGGCTGTTAAGTAGGGTTTGATTGTTTTTGGCGATAGTATCTTTTGTTAATTGATCATTCTTAGCTATCTTTTGAGTGGTCAATTTTTTGTTCTGTTCGATAATTCGATTCGTCAGCTCGTTATTCTTAGCAACCTCAGTGTCATATTTATTTTTGTGGTAATTGCGGCTCCAAGTAACTCTTGATTCGATTTCTCTGCGAGTCTCCTTTACCTCTGCAGCTTTGCGTAGGTCAGCTTCGAATTCGATATCGTACTGATGCTGTGAAAGTTCAAGATTGGCTTGTGCAAGTAAATCGTGCCAATTGTAACGATTTTGCTGTTCTAAAATGCGAGGCTGTACGTAATGAATACCAGAATTGATAATTCCGTCATTGGCGCGAGTAATGATTAATTGCTCGTTTTCCATATCCACTAAATACGCTAATCCATAACGCAGTCCTGCGTCATCTATAATCTCACTCCATCTAGGTTTTACTTTTGATTCATTGAAGTGGATGTTTAAATCGCGGTACTTTGAGTCGGTAAATTTTACATCCCACCCGCGCATTAGGTCACGGTTGAGGTTTTCCATCTGGATAGTAGATGCTAAAGCACCACTACTTGCGACGATTAATAAAGCTGTCACAAGCTTTCTCGTAATTTCCATTTAAAAAGGACTCCACAAACACAAAGGCATTAATGGTTTACACTATATATTATTTTTAGGTGTTTTTTAACGATATTTACCGCTTTGTTGCCATTTTTTTAGCCCTTGCCATGTGCTTTCTAAATCTTCCCAAATGACCCTTTATGCTTTTCTTATATTTTTCATGTAGTTGAGGATTATTACCCTTGTAGTGGTAATGATAGTTCGCTGCGGCCACCAGCCATATATTTTCGTTTGGCTTACCTTGAATTCGTAGTTCTTTTAAATACTCTTTTTTTATTAAATATGCTGTCGCGTAAATTGAAAAGCATGGGTCTTCCATTAACTTCTCTGGCGTTACAATAGTCAGGCCATCGCTATGAAAATCTTCAATTCGCAAGTCGTTAATACAACCTACTCCGTAGTCTTTAGACCCATTTGAGTTTTCTAAGTAGCCGTGCAGTGGCCCACTTTCTTGCCTTAGAACCGCTAACAGTATCCATTCGGGGATCTTGTACTTCTTGGCGGAATCCGTACCACACTTCATGTATGGTGTGAGCTGTTCCAATTCTTTCTCGTAAATTAGCGAGCGAATCCCCATTCCATATGCTTTGTTAAAAGTAAGAGTAACAATCAATAATAATCCGATTGTTAAACATTGATTGACGCTTAACATAGGCGGTATTCGTGACCAAAGTGGCCTATAGGACTAATCAGGCGTGGTGGTAAAATAGGTTCTTCAGATAGGTTTAATGATTCCCACATCTTCTTTGTCTTTAACAAGCTCCGCTCTCTTACTGCATCACACTGCCCAGTATCGACATTAATGTAGACCGTTTCTTTAGGTTCATTGATCGATATGTCGACTTGGTACCCTCTTGATAGCTGGGTTAAAATAATTTGCATTGGTTCGCCATTTGCTCGCCAATTAATTTTCATTTCTTTCAGTTCAGGATTAACAAACTCAACGTCCATTTTGTTGTGCGTAATATTCTTCAGTGCCGATTCTAAACGCTGTGACCTTGCTCTTCCTTCTATCAAGCCCAACTCTGGCTTGTTTGGGTTGATTTGCACTTCTTTTGCTATAGCTGGAGGTGCCTGATGTATATGTAAAGCAGCCTGTAAGTACGAACTTAATAGAGAAGTTCCAAGGCCAATCGTTAACAATAATGTTTTTTTCATATATCCCTACTTTTGTTCAAATCCAGTAGATGCTGTCCATATTCTTTGCTTTCTTATGGTTAGCGCTCTTCTTTTGTTTCTTTTTCGCTCCTGGTAGTAAAACCAAGCTTTGAGTATTGGGATGTTCATTTTTTTAAATAACATCCAAACCAGCAGTTCGATGCAGACTAAGAAGATATAAGCTGCAAATGAAGCGGGGATCAAAACAAAAAACAATTGCACCACTATGAGCAAAAAAAGTGGGTATGGGATCATTAATACCGAACCAACATATTTAGTGTTGTCACAGTACGTGTTGCCCTCAACTGGTTTGAACCCCAGCTTATTCATTTCTTCTTGTGCTGTTCCCATTACATAACTCCTTTAGTGGGAAAGAACTGCCATGTTGTACGTTGTTTTAGTAATTAGACCTTCGCTGAGCGCCTTACTAGCACTTTGTTTGAAAGGCTGACCATATTTTTCGACGGCAAGGTTAATGCCTTGAATTAAGTCTTCATTCTGAAGAGAAAGTAATTCATTTTTCAATTCAGCAGAAAACACGAGAATTTCCTGTATAGGGGTCACTTTGCCATCGACCGTCGGTGCTAACCATTGGTAAACCCCCATATGCATGTACTGGAGAGTTTGTCGGATAATTCCGTACATCTGGCTAGGGTCTACTTCATTTCCGATTCGAGTAAATATATTGGCAATGGATTTGGCGTGCATAGTAGTTAGCCCGTGATGACCGGATTCTGAAATTTTTGGTAAAGTTTCGAATGTTTCCTTTTCACGACTTTCACCAAGAAAAATTGATTCCGGTGAGCAACGAAGTGCATTTTTCAACCCTTCATGAAACGTTTTGAAATCACCAAATTCACCAATGGTGTGTTGCCAAATAGGATTGATGCCAGAAATAACATCAAATTGAAATTCAATTGGTCTTTCATAGCTTAATATCACTCTAGGATCTTCATTGTTTTCTTTCATTTCACGTAAGATAGAAGCGCATAGAGTGGTTTTACCGCTACCCGTTTGACCACAAATGACGACTAAACCTTGAACCGGAGCTGCATTCTTTCTGATAATTTCAGGAACATTAAGATCTTCGTAACTTGGCGGTATTACAGGTAAATCTCGTAGCGTTATTTTTAACCCTCGCCCTTTCATCGAATTCATGGTGCAAACATTGACACGATTTCGAAACGGAAGTTCTTCATTACTTGGGTCATCCACCACGTACGCATCGTCTATTTCATGCCCGGGTTCAAACGCATATGACCTCATTTCAGCGCTAAACATATGCTCAGTTATCTCACTTACTTCAGCTTGTGAAATGGGACGTTTTAACAGAGGCATTATAACGGAGTGTTTCTTTCTAAGAATAAATGAATCACTAGCGATGATCAGGTCTGCGTAACCTCCGTGACGATGCAGAATACGGATCAACTCATCGATATCGTTTCCGGTTATTCGATCTAATTTAGCGATGCTTAAATACCCTTCGTCCTGGTAAATTGTTTGGTCGTGTAGTTTTTTGGGTACGTGTGCAAGTTGCCAAGGAATAGATATAGCTTCCGGCATTAGGTTACTGGTGTTTTGTACATCCAAACCAACTTTTTTAAGGAGATCCAAGGTAATACCTATTTAATTCTATTGATCAAATCGTAAACAGATCTTGGTAATAAATTATCAAGTGGTGGGAGTTGTGGTATTGCTCGCCAATTGGTTGGGTCATGAATCATGCGTGGCTCTACTTGAATGGAAATAGAACCACCAAACAACTCTAATTTATCTTTTGTGCCAGATACAGGAAGTGAACTTTCATGGTAAATAGGAGCTGATATTAAACCTGAATCTCTAAGCATTACGTAAGTGATAACACCTTGTACATCATATAAGCCGCGTGTCAGCTGATACTTTGCGTTCTGAATGGCAATTTGGATACCATCATCCCAGCCGCTATGAAACTCTTCTTCCCAGACTTCGATTTCATCACTGGTTTCGGGTAGTAGCTTTTGGCTGCGAATGGTAGGAGATTTTCCATTAAAGCGAACGTAATCTCGCCATGATGGAGGCGAATCAATAAAATAGGGGTAAGATTGGATATAGTAAGTTTTATCAGCGTATGTAAAAGCAGTTTTCGTATTATCCAGGTATGTTTTTCTACCATCAATTTCCGTTACAATCGCTGGCATTACAAGGTAACTCTTGTATGTCATTAAATACGGAGATAGATCATAGATATCATCTAGATATTTTGAGCTGTCTTCTAGAATTTTTTTAATTTGAGACTCTGCATATACAATGCCGGCTTCCACCCCATAGCTTTTTGCTTCTAAAGCCATGCTTCGTGAGATGATGTCTAGCTGGTCTGTCTTGTCAATTATCCAATTGTTTGATTCTGCTGTTTGGAGTGAATCTCCACGACGTAGATTTTTAAAGTAATCGTAAATTTTAGGATTGGTCTGTGCTTGAGCTATTGGAAGTCCGGTGGTCAACAAAGCTCCACACATCAATATCGCTTTTATCACAACCCACCACCATAATTTATCATTATCACGCCTTTCTTATGTTCGTTGGGCGTTTCCCAAACATGAACATCAACACCTCTGTTGTCGATTTGATTTGAGATATCATCAACTATGTCAATCGCACTGCGTGAGTTAGCTTGAAGCTTCACCCAGAGGGTTTCTGTGTTATTTTTAGCTCCAAATTCTTTGTATTCGTAATCTGTTAATTGGGCTATTAGTTGGAGTGGTTCTTCTGCTTTCCCGTAGAACGCATTCATCGGTATGATTCGTTCCAAACCTTCAGGTACATTGAGATTTGGCGTGTATTTCTTAGCTTGAGGGTTTAGTCGGGCCATAGCTACTGTATGAGCTTGAGCAATCTTCTTCGAGGCCACGGCTTTTTCTGCCAATACTGCGAGTGTCGTTTCAAGTTCTTTTGAAATGTATGCTTTATCATCACTGTTACCACTCACAGATGTAGACTGACAACCAGACATTACCATTGAGAATATTAAAACCTGAAGAATCCTTCTCATTTCACCGTTCCAATTACCAAAATATGCGTTTATATTATATAACTTAATCGGCAAGTTCAATTGTATCAAGGCGACTAATCATGGGTGACACTAACGAATTTAAAACATGCCCAATAATTACGGCGTTTGTAGACAAGGGAGAAGTGACTTCATTTGATGGTGGGTATTTCATAAAACCCATGAGTAATTACAATTTAGAAAGGCTAAATGCGATCCTTACTGGGTTCAGTAAGGAGGTGGGATTTAATTCAACCTCATTAGCAATTTGGCGTGAAATTATTACATACACCCTTAAAAATCATGCAGTTAATGTTAAATCCTCAACTTGGAAGCGTTACCGTATCAGTCTCAATAACGTCCTAAACACTGCTCTTTCTAATGATCTTGCCCCTGCTACATTTTTGCGTAACTTACTCGCTGATATTTCTCTTGTGAAAGTCGATGAAGTGGTTTCAAAAAAAAATGAAAAATCAGAACGAATATTTTCGAATGACATCTATAAGTTGAGAATGGCAGCCAAGTCTCATATAGAAAGAATGGCCGTTCAGTGGCTTGAAGTTGGAATATTAACCAACATCCGTCCCAATGAACTTGATGGAGCGGAAATCAATTATGATGGAGATTCCCCTACCCTTGACGTTCTCAATACTATAAAAAGTGATCAATCAAAAAAAATGATTCAATCTGGCTTAATGGCGACGACTCGAAGTATCAACTTAAGTCATCTTTCATTATTGGATATGTTAATGTTAGAAAAGTTTATTATAGAAAGTGGTCGAATTATTACGGCTGGTGGCTACGAAGCCTTTTATGAAGGTATTAGACAAAAGCTTTTCGCTCTATCGAATAAACATCTTGGCTATTCTCTATCTTTATCTGTAGGCCGCACTCAGTATGCCGCTAACCATCGAGCAATGAACCCAGGCTGCAATCGAGAACTTGCAGACCAAATGGGACATACAGATGTAATGAGAGCTTCTAGGAGTTATGGTAAGAAAGCGAATGGTTATGCTAAGATCGCAATTATTCCAAGCGAGGAAGTTGAGAAAATTGAAGGATTGCTAGGTAGTGATCAATACGAATGATGTATGCCTGCAATCAAAAGCCAATCCCCCTACCACTGGTTCGAAACTTAGTACAGTTGTGGCATTATATTCGTTGCACTTTTCATTTCCTTGATACTCTCATCAGATGTTTCAGGAGCTGCTCCATATGCGATCCCATGCTCTTTTATGTGTTTTAAGTTTCGCTCAACTATCGCTAGACCCGTTTCTATACAGTCACACCAGCGTCCTCTCGTTTTGATTTCTACAGGAATATTTTTCACCATCTTCTTGACGGCTACATTCATATTATTCATCACTTCATCGAACACAGACAATGCTCTCTCTTTTGGTATATTAAAGTGGCCCGTAGCGAGTTCAACAATATCCATCTTGCTCGGAAAGTGAGTGCCATTTATGGACAATGCTGAACGGTAAATACCTTTTTGAGTTTCTACGTTTAAGTTACCGGTAATGACTAGCGGCGTTAGTATCACATCATAAATTGGGCTCACTTTATATGCATACGTGCCATCTTCCTGTTGGTTACCTAAAACGGTAATATTTTTTAGGTGCAAATCATTATTATGAAGTAAATACGAACCTATGATTTGCTTATAGATATCATTGAAGACCTCATTGGTAACTTTTTCTGAGAAGCGCTTTTTAACATTGGAAGCTACGTCTTCAAATGAGAGTTCATATTTTTGGGATGAAGTGGTCATGCAGACTGCACCTAAATCTAATGAAATCGTTTTTTGAGGGTTTTCATCAGAAGCGTAGGGAATATCAAAGCGTTCCGAAATAAGAAACGGTACGCTTTGCGAGTTGTCTATAACCTCGGTAACCTGATTAACAGCCGTGGTTAAACTCGACTGCAAATTATCAAAGAAGGCCGTTTCATCCACAAAGTCATCTCCTAGGCTTTGGTTGTTTATCGTCGCTTCGCTGATCGACTTTTCATTAATCAAAGATTCTTCGCCTGTGTATGACACCATTTCATTTTCATAACTCACCATCTGAAATTTACTTACGTTTAGGCCTGACTCTTTAAGAAGTGTTAACCCCAGCCATTCAGCAAGTGTGATCTGGTCAAAATCCGGCATAGGCATTTTAGCAATGTGAGTAAAACCATCGTTACCTCGTTGTCTTTCAATGTGTTTTTCACCATTTTTTTCATAAAGAGTTATCGGTAATTTAAATTGAGCCCCTGAAAGTTTCGCGCTTTTCTCTCCTTGCATAAGATTAACCATGTCACTCTTGAAGTTTTCTTTATCGATATGAGGGATACCTTCAAAGAACCCTTTAAATATTACGGCATCATCGATAGTAGTTGAATGTAAGCTTGTTGAACCACCAACAAACATGGGACTCGATGGCATTTTCCATTCTTTCTCCAATGCATGAATGGAGTCGCTAGGGAACTTCATTCTTGGCGCAATAGCGGTAATAGGAATGCGTTGTATGTTGACGTTACCGATAAGCATTGTTGCATTGGTAATTTTATTCATCGGATTTCTATCTATTCGACCTGCATCTTCAGGGAGTAAGCTATCAAAGAATGAGTTTTCGATAGATTTGACCATTGATGAATTGGTGTATGAAGCCCAGTCGTCAGGTCTGACTTTTATCATTCCGTTATTAGTGACTACCACATCGAATAGGGATTTGTTGTAGTGAGTCAGGCTGAATGCATCTTTTGTGAATGCTCGTAGGTGGTTGACTTCAAGTTCAATATTTAATTGCAGTACGCTCCTTTGATCACTGTTCAAATACGATTTTAATTTAGACAGGTTATCTAGCGTATGACTCAGATTTGGGAAGTGAGCTTTCATCTTAGTGATGTGCGAAGCTGACCGTAAAACAATCGTATCAAGGTCTGTAATTGAGTTTAGACCTTCGATGTTACGAACAGCATTGATAACGATCTTCTCTAACCCTTTCTCTGTTCGATACATTTCTGCTGGAAAAGTTGCTAAGTGCGACAATGGGGTGGGTTTGTAATTATGTAGTGCGGCAAGGCTTCCTCTAACCTTCTCTATATTTTCGCTAGAACTTATTGAGCTAAAGTACTTAAACGCCGACCTGCTAAAAAACTGATGTCTTAATTGATTCTTACTTTCAACAAGCATGGACAACTCTTGCTTGTTGATCAGTTCACTTTCAATTGTAAAAATCACATTCTCGTGGCCATCTGTTAGGGGCGATGTCGAAATATGAATAGTATCCGTATTGTTGAGCGAATAACCTTTGATCGAAGGTTTAGCCGTGCCGGTTTGGGTAAATTGCCCCAATTCATTACTTAATGGTTCCATTAACGATTCAAATCGTTGTTGTGGTGATGGCCACAGTTGAAGCATTTTGAAAATGAGTGGCATTTCTCTTCTAAGAGTATATTCGATCAGGTTGGCGTTAGATGTGTTATTTAAGCTAGTTTGACTGTCAATATACAAACGTGTTGTTTTACCGTTAGCCATTATCGGGAGCACCTCCCCTGTAGCTGTTAGTCTATCCAACTTGACTTGTGAAGCGGTAACTCCAGAAATGTAAATATTGGCATTCATATTCGTCACTCTAAATTAAATTTCTCATTTACAGTATATATTATATTTAAGATATCGATTCTGCAATCAAAGGTGAAACCAGCGCCCGCCTTGGTATCTTAGCTTTTTCGCTCCATTCGATAAGTGTGAAGTTAGCAGCCTTTAATTTGACCTTTCCTGAAGTCTTTTCTAGGGCATATTCTATCGCAGTGTCTTTGTTGCCTATTAAACAGAAAGACCCAGTTTCACTCTCGACTCCTTCTGTGTTAAAAATGGCCACTAAATATCGATTATCTTCTTGTTTCATGTCTTAGTTCCATCTACTTAATTTTTGATATCTTGTAAGGAGTTGGGTGTTATTACTGAAATTCGCGAGGTCTTCCTTTGTAACCAACCCTAACGTTTGTTTCTGATGTAAGAGTTGAGTCGACAATGATTATCACCAAACCATTGCTTCGCCTTTCCCGTATATGAATTGTAATAAGTGTTTTTTCACCTGACTTATTATACTTTTATACAATGGCCAATCGACAGCTTGGCCAAGTATCGCACTCGCCAAATTGATTGAATTCATATTCAAATCAAACTCTTCAGGAACACCCATTATTTCTGCTTCTAGTTCCAAAGATGGCATTAAATATCGCCCTTGGTACTCAATATATATTGCATCTTTAGTCTGTTTTCTTTGGCTTCTTGTTAGTGACGGAGCGTGCAGCGACGACTCGGAGATAGTTCTGATTCTCCCTGTTTCAATTCCTTTCTTAACGCTACTCGTATCCGTTACATCCCTAAGCTGACCATACATTGTCACAGGCTTGTTTCTGATTATTTTGGTTACCGGCTCTCGAATGTACTTGGCCACCAGTTGATCCCATACAGTCGTTGTGGTGCGTGGGGTTGGCTTAGGGAATTCAAATTTTGTTGGGAGTAATGTTGAAAAGTGGAACAGACGAGCACGACTGCTTACCCCACCGTATTCTCTTGCGTCTAAAACTGCCGTTTTAGTCTTATACCCCATTTGGCGCAGTCTTAAATCCCATAGCTTATATAAATCTGAATCTTTGAATCCGGGAACTTGCTCCATTAATACTACTGGGAATTTAAGGCCATCTATAATTCTCAATCCGTCATAAACCATTGATAGGCTACTGTTGCCCGACTGAAACGATGCCTCCCGTTCGGATGCGGATTTAAGGCGGCTAAACTCAGAACACTCTAATGATATTGTAAATAATGAGCTTGGTTTTTCAGCGTAATATTTCTTAAGCATATCAATACTGACATGGGTAATATCTTCATTGAACACGTTACCGACTTCGACATTTGATATTGCAGATAAGATTCCTGACTCTGAAAAATCAGCATTTTTGTCCGATGCATTACGCGGTCTATATTCGAGCACATGGTCTATTTTAAAACCTTCGCTTGCTGCTGCATGGCAATCGATTCCAGCTGTGCAAGCTGAAAAGCACGATAGCGGTTTTTTACTTGTTAAAACCTGCATCAAGCGCTCAGCTAGTTGATTAACAATAGGAACGACTCTAAATTCTCCGTAGGATATGGATACATGTACTTTATCGGTCGCTTCTGGAATGGAATTGAGTATCGCTTTGGATGATGTCTCAAACGTCAATTCAAATGGGTTGTTTTTCCTACCGCTCTTATAGGTCCTAGAATAAATTCTTTTTACTTTGCTTAGTAACGGCAGTTTTTCGCTTAACTTCACGACGTAACCTAGCCCATCACCGAGGTTTTGCTCTACGACTTTACTTCCTTTCTTAAAGCCCATTAGCGCCAAGATATTTGTAGATAGTTGCACCTTACGTTTACCGCAACTGTATCTGGTAATCGTTAATTGCTTGGTGAACACTCCGGCTGGAGCTGTAGCAGACATGGTAATGGCAGACATACTAAATTTCCTGATGGGTAGTACAGTTAGTTGTTGGTATCGTACTACCCGTTAGTTCATAAATACGTCGGAATCATAGAAAAGCAGTGTTTAACTGTATTTCTGCTTAATTAGTTCGGAGTCTTCGATAACTTCAGTACCAAATTGCAAAGTATTCATCGCAACAATTGATTTGTCATAAATTTGTTCTTCAATGCCTTTTTCCATTTGTTCTGCGGCTATATTGGATTCTCGCAAGCTTTGTACTAAGCCATTTCGATAGTTTTCCATAGAGCCGGACGGGAAGGCTTTGCATAAACCCTTAAGCCAGGGTTTACCAGCATGCTCATTCTCCAATCTAAGTTTGTGTGGCAAGTCCTTAGCAGAGGTGTTCAGCCCCCAAAGCATTGAACCTTTGCACAAGAATTCGACTTTTGCTGAACCACGAATACTATTCATATTTGGAAGGTTGACAGTATATAGCCATAGCATTTGAGAACCTTGCTTTCCATTAGGGCCATGTAAAGAAGTCAGAGCTTTAACTTGTGTTTCGCTTAAGCTGAAGTCTTTCTTTAGGGTGTCTATCTCTTTACCTGTAGTGCCGGAGTATATAAACACATTTGTCGCTTTTTCTTTCATCGTAGATGTAAAATCAGAAGCGGAATGACTAGCTTGGTTAATGTTAAGTCTCCACTTAGGCGCTTCTTTTACAAGCCATTCAATATACATTGCTCCCGCAACAGGAACCGAAATCGAATCGCCTCGATCATTATTCATTTTCACGGTTAATGCGTGCCACTCATCGAGGTTCAGGCATTTGTCTACGTTTCGATATTGGTTTATGCCTTTCTTCCAATAGGCGTGATACAAATCATCCATACCATTAAGGATCGTTTCATTGATAAAGAATTTTTTCATGCCAATGTTCATTGCCAGCAAGTATTCAGCAAAAAGTCGGATGCGAGACTCGTTATCAGTCGATTCGCTCACTATTGGCTTTAAGTCAAAGCTGATCACATGCGCGTCGGCAAAGTCCAAGGTCGTATTGGATGTTAAATGCGGCATTAGCGTTATGTGAGCTCTTAACTTGAATGCTATAGTTTCTATACCTTCAGGATAGATTCGTTGGTAACGTTTTTTTATAGCTGCGTCTGTCGTTAAAGTTTGGATTAAATCATCGATCGTTGGCATCGCCATTCGATGTGCAAGTGATGCCCCCTCAATCGAACCTTTCTGAAAGAGTTCATCTCTAATTTCAAAGTAGGATTTATATAAAATGGTTTCCGAGTTAATGGAAGACGTTTTACTTACCACTATTCCATATTTTTTCGTGAGACTTTGGAGTTCAGGGCTTATGGCTGCATTGAATTTTTTACTTTCATTACGTTGCGCTAAGCGTAGGAACGTTGCCTCAATAATACCTTGTAAAATATCTTTGCCACCTTTGCATGGAAAACCTGTTTCCGGTTCAGCGCAGACAGAGGCATAAAAGTTGATAATGAATTGAAACTCCTGATTCGTTGGCACCTTACGTCCCAGTCTTATATCCAGTGGGTTTACTTTCCAATTATCACTAGATGGGTCCCATCTTTGGCAAACGATGAGTCTCTTTGTTTGATCAGAACCGTATTTCTTCTCCATCATAAGGCGTAGATATTGAAAAGCTCCCTCTGAAGATGGACCGATATCCATAGATACAACTAAAGGCATGTGAGTTACACCCTCTGGCATCATCGAAGCTATGGACTTGGCATTCATTGTTAATGACTTCCCCTGTCTTGGACGCGCAATATACAACGTGTAATCATAATCTTGATAAATGTTGTTGGGATTAAGTAGGCAAACCTTGCCACTTTCATGGCGCATAACAATCGGACCATACTCATTTATGGAACTTTCAGATTGATGGGGTAGAATATCGGCCAATTTATCCGCGCCAATTAGAAATCCGTCGCTGTGACTGGCGTTATTAACACCAGCAATAGATGAGAAATACGTCTGGAATGGACTAATGTTATCAAAAGTAACTCTTGCCCCCCCCCAATCCGTCATAGCTTGTTGCAAGCTTTCACCATGTCGATTGATATCTTGCTCAGATTCACCCCAGGTCGTGATTAGGATTTGAACATTGACAGGCGGTGCATCAAACTCTTGATGGAATGAGTCCATCAGAATCATTTTTTGGTAATATTCTCTGTTCTTTTGCGTTAAGCCACCAATGGTTCTATTGATGCTTTCATTTAACTTTGACCACATATCTTTCGATTTCGGCTTCATGATAAATGTAATTCGGCAAGGAACGCCTTTGAGTCGTTTTAGTAGAATATTAAAAGGTATGTTTTGTTTCGGAGGTACATCTACCGTATGCGTTCCAAAATAGCGATTTCCTATCTTGAGAACGCCATCGATACCATCTTCTACGATGGTTTTACGTGCCATTTGAGCAGACAACGGTTCTGCAAGGAACGCTCCAATATTAAGTTGGTTTGTATCGGGGTTAAGTATCCACGCCCCAGGGGTGGGAGTACCTATCCGCTTATCGTCGATAAAATTGAGTTGAGTGTATTTGGGATGAGTCGGATTTATGCGTGTTAGCATCCACTGTGCTGCTTCTTTCGATTCTATTTTGTCACAAATGATATCCGCATTTCGAAGCTGTTGTAGTATGACCTTTACATTGTTTGAGTGTATTTCAACGGCTTGACTATCTGAAAGAAAAGGATTGGACGCGCCTTGAAATAAAGTTTTGTGCATATTGCTAAGTTGCATTTCTTCAGTTTGGACAGGAACAACCTTACCATCAACATATTCCATCTGTGTTGTCGGCGTCGTCCAAATTGCAATCACATTGTCTTGAGCCATGCTGATTTCAGCATTCGCACCGTTCAGTTCTTGATACATTTCTTCGACATCAATCCCTAGCTTTTCACCAGCAATACGTGAAGGTCGCGTAACCTCATTGATAAGGTCTTTAGAGAAATTGGGATCTTGTTCGTACATCCAGGCGACACACACTTTGTCCGAATTAAAATAGCTTTTTAGAATGCTTAAGACATTATTGTATGCCAACGCATATTCCTGCGACTTTGCATCTCCGAGTATGTTCATTGACCCATTCAGGCGAACAAGCGATAACCTAACCCCTTGTGTAGTTAAGATGGTCGCAGGGTCGATGAGACAAGGCGCTTCAAGGTCTATGTATCGAGCACATTCGTCTTGAAGTTTTTTATTTCCTCTCAGCTTGTTAAAAAAATCAAAGAATATCATTGTTATTGCTTCCCTGTATTTGACGTGTCAGAGTCGTTTTTTTCAATTACCGAGGTGAGATAATTAATTCGTAAAGCTGGGGTTGAGTAATCGACAATTCCATCGAGCTGTTCGAGTAATTCAGGCGATAGAATTTCAACTTCACACAGGCTTTGCGCTATTGCGCAGGAGTTAAATTGAGGATGACGATAAGGGTTCATAATTCACCTGATCTTCTGATTTCTTAATATGTTCGTCTTGATGCTGTTTCTGCTTAATTGCTATATATTCTTGCTGGAATTCAGCGTCATATTCCTTTTCTTCCACTTTTAGTACTGCTGCTTTCATTTTGAATACTTCGCACAGCTGGGCAACTTCTCCGGCCCAACAAAAGAAGCTGACGTAGCCATTGCCAAAGCCAGTTGCAATGATTTGATGTGAACGCTGAACTTCACCAATTATTGTTATCCAATTCGCACGCTCTACACATTTCCACCAAACACTTGTCCAGGTTCCTTTGTATTCGTTAACTAAATTTCTTGTTGCTATCCCATGAGTAACGGACAACTGCAGCGTGTCGTCTTCTACCCAATTACTTTGGATATGTTGAACTGCCTTTGAGTCGACAGTGAATACATCTTCAATGGTAAATTTCAGCTTGCTGTCCAAATTACTGATGGCATTCAGTTCAACATTTGACATCCACGTACTTTGTTTTTCAGGCCAATCTAACTTTACGGTCGTACGAGTTACATTAACGAGGACAAACGCAATTTGCTCCACAAGCAATATACGTTTGGGGTCCTTACGGCACACCTTAATGAGAGCTGGATTACGTTTAGGTTCTTGAAGCAACAACCCTTGCTTTAATAATTCAGTCCAGTGTGTAGGAGCCCACCTTTGACAGAATACTTGCTTATCCATGACGACCCCTTGCGGGTAAAGTCGTATGCTTTCCCTTTCAAGCCATCGCCCTAAGAAAGCATGGTTGCCAGTTGGTTTTGGGAGAGCATTTGGGTGTTGGGTTTCACGACGCAGCATATTGAGGTGTCGGTCATATTTGATTAGCCATTTAATAAGGCTGTTATTTCCTTTGATGGCAAAGTTGTCTTGTGAGCTATCTAGTAGTACTGAGTCATCATTTGAGTCTGGATTCCAAATAGACAAGACTGAAAAAAGACTTCTGTATTCGTAGGGCGTCAGCGATAAGCAGTGAAAGCTGCAGCCATCTATTTCCTGCAGTGTGGTTTCGTCGACATTGCAATAGAATCTACCATTGCTTCTACGTCTTAATGATTCTTCCATAGCTAATTTGCTATGGAAGCGACTGACCTTGCCACTTACAGTTATTATCAACCAGTGATCTAGTCGACCTGTTGGGTTAAGCTTCCAAATTAGAACTGGTTCTTTTTTTTGATCGCGTTGTCGTGATGAGTTGAGTCCTGAATCCATCGTTCCCTCTTCGGTAGATACTATGCTTTCAGGCTAGACAGGTTTAGACATCGACTGTAGAGCATTTCGACGTGACCATTGAGAGATACAAAGTTTTCCTTTGAATATATCTTATTGAGTTCATCTGCTAACTCGGTATCCACGAGATAGCGGATAGGTTCGAAAAATTTCATTCGTTTTTCATAAGCATCCTCTGGCATTTCAAACAGCATGGTAACCAATGTTTTTTGATCGTGCAGATTGGCATGTCGATAAGCGTTGGTAACCATTGACACTCTTTGCTCTAACTCGCCAAGGAAAGCTTCAACATGGGTTGAGAAATCGATTAGGCCTTGCTCCTGCTCCGTCATATCCGTTTCTTTCTTATGAATCATTGGGATGTCTGGATGAGACTGATAGTAATGCATGAGTCGCTGCAGGTTGTTTAAGTCGGGTTGAGATATTTCGGGTAGATATACGAAAGTGATCTTATTGTCGAATAATGCGGCGTGGCCAAGTCGTTGCCCTAGAAAGCAAAAAGGGCAAACTGTTACCATATTATCTAAAGTAAAATCACTGTCTTTATAGCAACCATTTTTGGTCACCACTTGCTGCATCTTGGATGCAGAAAAATCGCACAGAAAACATTTTTTATTATCTCTAGCTAATACTTTCTTCGCCAGAGACAAAAATAATGGGTTTTCTTGTTCTAATAAACGATCAACGCATTCAGTACGATTTATAGCAAGTGGTTTCATAAATTGCCTATTTTGTTGTTTGACCCTGATTTAAATTAAGCATATCACTTGTAGATAAGCCCTTTTCGCCGCCCATCATAAAATTGATTACTTCTGTAGTACCGAAAAATGAAACTATGAACATAACTATCAGAGCTGGAGCGCCGATTAGACACAGACCTTTTAAAAAGTCGATTCCAATGTCTTTGCTTGCATTCGGATCTTGCTGTGGCCCTTTAAGTTTGTCCAAGCTGTAACCCACACTTAGCCATTTCATCGCCCCCACACCTATTGATATAATGAATGCGATACCAACGAAAAATGCGATAACACGCACTATGTTAGTGCCTATGACTTCAATTCCTGTTGCTGCAAAAGCCGATGGCGAGGTTACGACGATGCCAGCCGTAATTAACGCCAACAATACAGACTTTTTATTTGTCTCTTGAGTGATATTTTTCATTGTTTTTCCTTATCGAGTTTCTAGCTATTTATTCGTTTAAAAAGGCCATTAAGATAAGACAAATCTGCATAATAACTTTCTGCTAGATTCATCCAAAATTCTGGAAATATAAAAATACAGCCACACACCAAACCCCATATAGCCCTTAAGCGAGCTGACTTTCTTACTTGCTCTTGAGGGTGTCCGGCATATTGCCCGTGCTTAAGACCTACGGTTAAGGCAAAACCACCCATACACCTTGATATAGTGAGTACAAACAAGGCTAACTTCAGTTCTGCGTCTGATGGTACCGCTCCATTCATGTAACCAAGTTGAGCGTAGGGGTCTTTAATGAACTGGCCATCAACCCCTATGGAAGTTGCCAGCATCATGGATACGGTATTTATGGTGATTAACATCAAGCCAAACAATAAACGTACCATTATGTTTGTTACGTTTGTCTCTTGCTGCATTGTTTGTTGATTGGATGTCTTTAATTTATCTAAGCTATGAAACACGCTTAAAATGATCATCAACCCACTTGCGATAGCAAAGAAGTAAATAAAGTACGTAAAATATGATAATAATGAAATAAACGAACTAAGCATGATATAAGAACTCTTTATGGGCAGAAGCCGTTAACAGGTTGATATTGCTTACCATCTTTAAACCGTATGCAACCATATGGGTCAACCGCTAACACCTCTCCTCTTCCTATTAAATTTTCGCCGGTTTGTAACGTGAGCAATTCTCCATATGGCTCCCCGTCTTTAACTTTGAAAAATTTGCCCACTCCATTTGAAACATTGACAAAAAGCAGATGGCGCAATTTTTTATGTGCATCGCGAGAGTTTTTTTCGTCGATAACATTTTTGAATTCTGTTTGGAGTTGGCCAAGAGATTGATTTATATCCATGAGTTCTTTCGAGCGTGAATTAACCAATTCTACATAGCGATTTTCTGCTACAAGTCTAGCTTCCTTCTCTCTTTTAGATATGCGCTTTTCAGCTTCAACATCGATAGATAGCTGCGTATTTATCGATGTTAAGTTAGAAATTTTCGTTACTTTGGAAGTTATATCTTTGTTTAGCCACTTGATATCTAATTTGAGTTTTTCTATCTCATCATTAGCTTTGCTTAATTTTGAAATGGTTAATTCTTTATCACTTAAAACTTGGCGATAGTCTTTTTGTGACTGCTGAAGAGACTCTTTAGTTACACTAAGGTCGCTTTTTAATTGTAAGTTTTCGTTTTCTAACGTCAGAATGGTTTTACGTGTAATAGGGTCTGAGTCTGTATAGTCTCGGTCTTCTAGAGTTTCGCCAACTGCTAAACCATTAAATAATTGATCGACGCCAGATTTTGTAAGGTCGGTTCCGCCTTCTAAAGATGGTTGTTCTCTAACCAGGCTTTGATTGAATGGTTGAGCATTTGCTTGTTGTGGAGATTTGATTGCCCCTTCAGAGGCCGACATAAATGAGTAAATCACCCCTAAAATCATGACCGAGATAATCGAAAGCATGATAATGAGAATAAACCACTTACGGAGGTAGATTGGGGCCTTGTACGATTCTTCCTCCACCATGTTGTCTTGTTCTGAATCAACCTCTTCAATTGATTCTGCTTCAACGTCTTGGCTGGGAGTTTCAAATGTTAGTTGTGATTGAAGCATCTCCATAGCTTGATCTGAACTAAAGGCTTCAGGCGCCTCAAAACCCTTATCAAGTTCTACATTCTCAGTCTGAGTGTGGTTTGACTCTTGGCTTGGCTGGCCAAACATTGCCATTGCACTTTCCGCATCGTCTACGTTAACTTTCTCTTGATCTGATTCAGCATGAAAAGTATCGGAAATATCAAAAGTAGAATCGACCTCAGTCTGTTCTGGCTTAACCTCAGTCATTAAGTTATGCGTATCATCACTCATTTTAGAGTTGGATTGACTATGACTCATAGCCAGTGATAAAGCATCAAATTCGTTATTAGTCCCTATTTGAGACTCAGAGTTAGATTCATGTAGAGAGTTGAGAGCTTCTTGTTGTTCTTGAGCGTAAATTTCATTTAATAGAGCATCTTCGGTCGCGGAGTTCGAATCCTGCATCCCGCTAGAGTCTTCGCTAATGCTTTCCATTTCGCTCAATGCGTTTATGTTTTCATGGGACTCATTATGCGTTCCAGCGGTCATATAAACTTCCTAAAAATAATACTATGTATAAACTAATGATAGCGAGTAAACATATTCCAATCAACCTATTTTAAATGGTGCCATTATTCATAGATGGATTGCTGATTCTTAGGGATAAACGGGAACCACGCAGGGTTAAAATCTTCTGTGATCATAATGCCTACAATATCACCGTTATCCACCCAGACAGTCGGAGGTGTCGCTATTTCTTTTTGAATTAACTCCCTACTTTCATCGACTACGCTACCCGCTCCAACGGCGAGAGCTTCCTTCCATTTAAATTCTCGACCTTCAACAACGGTCGTTTCGTTACCAACAGACACAGCGCCCCCTAACTGACCTATATACTCTTTCGCGCCTGAAGCAAAACCTGCAGCAAGCATCATCGTGACTCTATAAAAAGTATGGTAATCAACGCCACTTCGGTACCCGTTAGCTAAATTTTCATCCGGTGTTACAACAACGCTTTGCAATGTCCCTTTAAACTCATTGAAATTGACACGATCGCTTGCAAATACATAGTTGTCATACTCTAATGTTGGGTTGAACGGGATAATCGCTCCCTTTAATGGTGGCGTTAATATTTCAACCATCATATATTGCGATTTAGATGACGATCTTAGGCTGTTATTAACTTTCCCTAACATGAAATCCCCAAGCCTTAATCCTCGACCTCGCCCTTGGTTTAGACCGTCATCTGTTACTTTTTCACTGGATGGCTTGGTGTCATACTCAAACTCCTCAGAACCATCGTATGACATATCCAATTCGTTACCATTGGTAAATCCGCCCTTCGTCGATGCGACTTGGCTATAGGAGTCCATTTCTAAATTAACAGCTTTGAATCTAGTGTGACTGGGGGGCTCTCCACCAGCAGTAACATCTATTGGCTTCGAGAATTCTTCAAATTGCGCAAGGATATTCTCTCGCTTCACGTCCGATACAGACGAAGTGCCACCACTACCGTTCGTATGATTTCCAGCGTCACTTCGTTGTGACCTTGTGTTAACTCTTGAAGGGCTTACGTGGGGTTTACCACCGTCATCGGCACCTTCAAATGCGTCGTAATGGGCTTCGTTTTCCGTTTCTGCTTCTGGCTGTTCTTCGGCAGAAGTACCGGCTATTTGAGGGGCGCTCTCTAAAGGGGTAATTTCACTTGAAAATGTAGAGATATTTAATGCATCTGAACCTACATATGACGTATAAGAATCTTCGGCTTTTTTTTGTCTCTGTTTTTCGGCCCCGTCCACAGCATTTATTTGCTCTTGGGAAACATTGTCATCGCTTATTGGTATAGAACCTATTGTCGTACTGCTCTTAAATGAATCATTCGATTCATCTTCATTGTCAGAAAACACTGTGACTACAATTAAGGTACTGAAAACCACTACAGAGATAGTAGCTGATATTTTAAATATCATGCTCCCACCCTTAGTCATACTAAGCTTTTTTTTCTCCTTAACTGGCGTTACAGATTCAGGAGTTTTAGTTGTTCCTATTGATTCAGATTTTTCAGGCAACGGAGTCTGTTCGATGTCTTTCACTGTGCGCTACCTCTGTACATAATTGTGATAATCTGGAATGAATAAATTGACTGTTTCACCACTGCGATTTAACGGAACAATTGAGTTCAAAGTAGATGAAATAAAGACTTTCATCTCCCCCTCAGAACTAACCATCCTGTCGAATGAATACAATTGGTTTGGTGTTCTTACTATAAAGTTCCCGTTGTAGAACCAAACCGTTGCTATGCTAGGGTCAGACACCATTACAGGTATTGCCTCCTGTTTTAATTTTGTTTTATCTCTAAATCTACCTGTTGAGGCGAGGTAAGAGAGCTCTCTGCTGTCTAGTTGCTCACGAATTGTGATCTGCCCGTCTTCTTTTGAAGCTGTTGAAATTTCCAAATCAAAGTTCGTATTCGAAGGTGCTTTGTTTACATTTGGGTTTATTGGGCTGATGAAGGGTAATTTAAACGATGCGAAACCATGCCTCTTGTCATTGGAGTATCGAATGTTAAATTGGATAGGAGCACTATATTCACTCAAACTTACAAATAGACTGGTTTTCACATGCTTTACTAACGGGTTAATCCAGAGCATGTTTAATTCACCTTTTCTAGTTTCTAGTGATTTTGTCGGTGAAAAATCAAATATTGGCCAAGGGTGACCCGTGACATCTAGAAACTCCAATAGCGTTTCTCCTGAATCATGTACATAAATGTCATACATCTTAAAGCGGTCAGTGTGATCGACTGAGTATTGGTCATTGATAATTTCCGTTTCAAGCAAGGGGCTATTCTTAGCTCGTTGTAATTCATCGGCCACTAATCGAAGTAAAAATATATCGTTGAACGAGTTGGACAATGGACCTTCTGCTATCAAAGTTTCAAGTATTGATTTAGGGTCATCCGTTTGAGACAGTATCTTTGTTAATATTTCACGCTTCTTGTCATACTCAGCCGTGGAGTACCCATCTTCGTTGATACTTCGAATAAAGTGATTTGCCTGCTTTTTATCTCGTTTTTTTTCGTTTTGTGTCTTATCGCTTTTCATCACTTCAGCTTCAGACACTTCATTATCCTTACTAACTTCGGGAATCGCTTGCTCACTAATAGTTTGAGCTAACAACGAATCAATATCGCCGGATTTTAAATCTTCGTTAGCGAAGGCATTTAGCGTTACAACTAAACCTAGCAGCGCCATTTTGACATATTTAGACATGTCTAAACCCTTACCTAGATGATGAAAGTGAGTAGCTATCGATTGATACGCCATATTCAAATGCGGGGTTATTAGTTCGACTCATAATAACTTTAGCAACCTTTGTGCTAGTGCCGCTTCCCTTTAAACCTTCTTGCTTTCTCAATAATATAGAAAAAGTTAGCTCCCATCGTTTTATAGATTCGCCTGTTTCGCCGTCAGTTATAGGTTGAATTTCACGCAAACGGCCTGGTGATTTAGGGGAGGCATTTAGTGTTACTTCATCTTCTATGATCATGCCGAGTTCAGAGTCGGCATAAATTTCGGAATTATTACTGAAGCTAATCGTCCGATCAGATGTTCCAGCCAAGAGCCAGTTTTGGTAGCTTTTTTTTCCTTGATCACTAAAGCAAGAATTGAGGATTTTATTAATTCGATTGAGGGTGTTAATGAAAGACAAATCTAAAGAGTCGATTACGCATGTCTCTGCCCATATGCGAATGTTCGTAAGGTGTACATCATTCTTATTTAAAGGAACTAAATTATAAAAATGACCGTTTTTGTCTCTACCATAGACCTGAGCTTCAGGCATTTCTCTTGTCGCAGCTACAACCAACCCTATCGATAGTACGATCACGCTCAGAATTAACATTTTGATTGTTTTTCGTTGGCTAGTAATGGTTTCAGCCTGGAACAAAAGAGATTGAATCAATGCTTGTTGAGTGTACTGAATGAACTTGATTGTATCATTTGCTCTTGCGGCTACTTTTTCCGCATTTTTCGCTATTTTTTTAGGGTCGGCCATTTTTCACTCTCAGTTCGCAATTATCTTTTACACTATACATTGTTTTTTGATGTTTTTACGAATCGATTTTAGGTAAATAGCATTTTAACTGTGAGTTTTTTTTTGAAAATTTTTCTTATTTCGCCCGTTTCTTTTGCTTAGCCATGTTAAAATCGCGTAAAGATTTGGCTCTCCGGTTCTCACTTTGTTCACGGAGTTAGCCTGTTGAAATAGGATTAAATAATGACCAACGTTGCTGAATATTACCTCGCAATCCGTAGTGCTCAAATTGCTAAAAAGCAGCATAACCTACAAAATCAGCTGCTAACTGAAACACTACGCATTGAGCAAGAACGAAAACTTCATGCCGAACAGTTAGCTTTAGGGCGTACTGAGCATCTAAATAAGCTGGCCAATGAGCGTCGTGAGCAGCTAAACCAAGTTGAAGTTAATCGTCTTAATAAATTGGCGCTTGAAACTAATTTGTTAATCCGAAAGCAAGACTTAACTAATGCGGCGGTTATCTACCCTCTAGCGAATTATATTTCTCGTTCATACACAATGACTCAACAAAGTGTACCGTATATTTTTGCTTTACGTTCTTTGGGGATGACCTCTTACCCGCTGCTAGGTTCTATCTCAAACGTTGAGCCAGCCAACTCGAAATTATTTGAAAATTACCACTACCGTACCTACAAGCACCTTTCCTACTTGGCGCTAGACGGCAATAGACACTATCAAGCAACCGTAGTTGCTGGGCTTCAGTTGTTTTTAGTGCAATTGGGGTGTGATGCTAATGATCACCAAATTAAAGGTTTGGAAGTAATTAAGAATCAGAGGGTGGACGGGCAAATTCCTCAAGGTTTTATTCGGTACTTCTCTAAGCTGATGTCCGTTGCGATTGCTTCTATCAGCCTTATTGGGGAGCGAAAATCTCAGTACCAATTTTCAACGGCAAAATCGTTTAATCGAGAGCACTATGAGCATTTGAAGCAATCAAAAAGCTTTGAGTCTCTTTTGTTTAATACGTATTGTCCATCTGACTTTTCTTGTGAGAGTGAATTAAACGCATGTGCCGGAATTAATTCCTTTTTGCATTCACACATAGATATACATTTGGGCAACTTCCGTACAACCATAAATGAAGATAACAGTGCCTTAAGAGCAGGAATCTTCAATCCGTTAGACGTGCTAAAGAGTCAATTGGGGGATTCTGAGTTTAAGTATGTTTCTCGATGTTTTTCTCTTATCAAGCATGATTTTTCGGGGACTCTTAATCGAGAGGATAAGTTAGCCCTGCTACAGTTCTCTGAGGTATACCCAATCTTGTATATTGTTGGTTACACTTTGGCTCTATCTCTACGTATGAATCCATCATTAATCAAGGGTGTATCTATCCGACTGACGGATATGCTGACCGCAAAGGAATGTATCGTAAAGCGTGCAACTCGTTCAATTAACAATGTGAACATGCCTGATGTTAAGGCGGTATTGGACCTAAATAAATACTTCCCTGAATTAAATGGCTATGCAAAGAAATTTAACATTTCAGAATCTTATGTCTTAGGGCATGAGTTATATGAAATCCTAGAAATACTTGGGGTCGACCTTGATGACACTTACAAGATTGATGGCAATACCGGTAATAGTCTTCAGATGCGTTCGTATTGCAACATTATTCTTAATGAAGGTCATTTCCCTGCCTTCAATAAGTTAATGATTGACCGACGCGCTCATGTTCCTAAAAACTTACCAATGAATCCGTTAGCTGCAATTTTCAACAAGCGTTTAAATATGAAGCTTTCGGAATCTTTTGAAGTAACACCAGCTAATAAGGAGGATAGATAATGAAAATCAACACTTCTGATATCAACATTGAAATTGATAAGCTTAGTATTAACACCGCTAATGGTTTTGGTGATAGCAAGCGTAAGTTACAGCAGAAATCATTGATTGCCGCTGTAAATATCATAAATCAACACGATACTTGGCTACGCGAGATATCGTGTAAATCTGGATTAGATTTCATTACAAAATCATTGGTTGAATCATTAGCTAAACTACACACTGATGAAGGGTTAGCCTCTTTTGCAAATGCTATGGGTTGGAGTGTAGAAAATAGCTTTAGTGAATTCCCAAACTTCCTTACACGCTATGAATCTTTAACGCGTTGGTTAGGTAAAGGCTTAAACCAAGAGCAAATCAACGCGATGGTTAGTAAAGGTGGGTTTAATGATGAGGCTGAGCTGTTCAGCGACGAGGTTAGCGCTCCTCTCGTTGAGTTAACTGATTCTTTGGGATGTTTTGTTGTTAACTATCCTTACGGATCATATGAACACTTTGCGCAAACAGCTCCGTTGAAAGGGTATAAACTTTTGACCGGGCAAGATTCCATTACAGGGAGGCCCGTGTTAACACCAAAAGGCTTCAGCCCTTTAATTGAGTCACTTCCTCCTGCATTTGATTTAGGCGAAGTACTTTCATTTAACCAAAACCCGTCGGGTTCTTATGAAAAGTTACTCTTGAGCACTTTTATCTCGGCAGTTAAACCTATTGCAGAGTTCTTCAAAGAGAATGAAAGTGAGGGTGCCTACTGTGATGGTGTCATTAAGTCGTCAGTGTACTTTTATATTAAAGCACTTAAGCAGATTGAGGTAATGAGAGCAATTCCCTTTGAGCCGACCATGAAATCTTTTCCTCTCGAAAGTAAATCAAAGGCTGCTAAGAGCAATCAGGTATCGTTGAACTTATTGTGTGAAGTGGTACCCAGTATGGTTACTGAATACCACGCTCAAGGGTTATTTGATTTCGATATTTACATCGAGTATTTCGCCAATCTATTACACCCTGTTACCGGTTCTCACCACTTTTCAAGTGTAAGTGAATTAAGTAGCATTCTGGAGGCGGAGTCTATTCTACCTATGACTGTCGCATTAGAATTTGCTAAGAAATTCATAGATAAGAACTTTGAGTTTACTGATGAGAAAGAGCGTAACGAATGCCTGGTGCTACTAGAATTGCAGTTCACAAGGAATAGTTCTGATAGAGGTTTATACTTTTAAAATACATCCAAATTAGTGAGTTAGTCCATAGCTCACTAATTTTTTTTGTTTCGTTAGCACACTTTGTATAACCGATTGCCTATTATGACGTTACCTGTTGGAAAGGCGACCTCTAACACCCCAGCAGCGTTAGCATTAAAAATTGGCCCAAGATCGTTTAAGCGCACCACACCACTTGAGATATCGATATCCAACTTCCAGTTAGCCTTCAGTTCACTAATGATCTTATACACCTTGTCGGTGCTATTGGCGTTTATGAATCGTTTAACTTGGTTGATCGATTGACCGTTAAAGAGGACGAGTACACCAACTAAACTCTGTGTTCGTTGCGCTCCTGTTCTTGCATTGTTGAAACCATTGATACGACACCTCTCGTCATCTATTCCTGTGGACTTATGATGGTCATCGCCTCCGTTAGCATTAAAAATCGAATCAAATGGCATCAGGCTCATTTTTGACCCTCAGTAATGTTGATATTTACCTTTAAGTCTTTATTCAAAACAATAGATAGTCTAATGGCTGCGGCTTTCATCTGGTTGAGTAATAACGACCTTCCTATTGTTTGAGGCTCTAGTGTTACATCGCTCTTAAATTCCTCTGGGTTATAAAGGTAATTCATTATCGATTGATTATCTTTAAATACCGCGTCCCACGTAGTCGACGACGCGTATCGTTTTAGCTTACCACTCATATCATTAAATAGTGACTCCGAGGCTGCTACCGTCTGACCATCATTCAATGGTTCTGTAACCGCTCCACTCTGAATAAAATGGTACATAGTTAAATTGCAATTAAGGAGTCGATTGCGGGTTAAGCGATCAACTTTCATCGCATTTATATCGTCTTCCATATACCTTCGTACTAAGTTCAGGTGTTGCTTTGAAGGGTTTATACGTTCTACCCATTTATCTGCACATGTCAGTAAGCCATTGATGTCGGATACGCACTTATTATTAACGTAGGTAAATGTCGAATTTGGTACGTGAAGCTTGAGGTAGAAATGTGATTTCAAATACAGTAAAGCTGCTCGCGCAGGCATACCTATCTTTAACGAATCGGCACTATCAAACAAAGCGACAATTGTGTTGTAGATATCTTGGTAGTTTTTCTTATAAGTAGGGTTTATCGAGGTAAGGCACTCCTTTGCTCCACTTTTCGCTTTGTTAAAAGCTAAATTTAATGGACCCGTATATTTTAGTGGAATGGAGTAAGCATCAGAGTCAATACCTGCAGCAATAATCGCATCTTCTGAGATTATTTCACCTCGCTCATATAGTATTTGTTCAATGCTTTGCGATAACCAGTAGTTAACCAAATACATGTAGCTAGAAACCTTTAACTGCTGGTGGCCGATCAATGAGGTCGACTCTTTGGTGTTTAGTGTCTTATAAAGAGATTCTGTATAGCTAATCAAGCGCTCTTGCTGAATGATGTTTAACTCTCTTACCGAACTATTAAACAAAGCAGCTTGAATGGCAGGTGTGAATGCGACGCAATGATTGCTAAAAATTACTGTAATTGTAGCTAGAGAGCAAAGCGCCCATTTAGATACCTTAAGTCTCACGGGCTATTTCCTTACTAATTAAATTTATACATATTTTTCAGACCACCCACTCCAAGTACATCTGCAGCATCTACAAATTCTTCCTCATTGACGGTTTCTTGGAGGTTCATACTTTTGTCGTCCAGACTATTATCATCTACCTTGTTATCCGATTCAGGGGCTTCCAACCGTGTATCTTTACGGTCCGGTTGGCCAATACCTTCTGAATCGCTCCTTGGTTCTAATTGGGGGCCCTCTATGGTTGGTGAAACGTGCGGTTGAGGTATTGAAGCCTGTTCAGCTGGAATTGAGTAGTGAATGGCTTGCTGATGCTTTTTACTTAAGTGCATCAACTTTAAGTGTGTCACGACTTCATCAATCTCTAGAGTAAATCCGAGAGATTGTTCTAGGTCTTCTTGTAAGTCGAAAAGCTTCGCTAAGGTGCTTGTTGTTAAGTCGCAGTTAAGCCTCCCTACTTGCTCCGCGTATTTATTGTCGAAAGATAGACTTAATCTTCGCTGAACTTTCTTGGTCATTGGTGAAACCTTTTATTATGCCGCTGACTTTTTAGACTTAGATTCGACTTCACTATACGCCATAAACAACGAACCTAGTGCATTAGCATAAAGAGGATCGCTAACCATTTCAGCTTCATCAATATACAGTTTGATTTCTTTTTCTATGGTTAAAACTCCTCCACCAGCAATCAGCACTCGATCAAATTCGCGCGTTGGGGTACGGCTGTTGATTTTGTCCATCGCAGTGCTCAGCACATCTTTGATGATTTTCTGTACTTGGTCGCTTACATCAATCTTATTTTTGCGTTTTTTATCAGTGTAGAAAATACCTGTTTCGATGATCTCGGCCATTTCTGTACGAGAGATGTTTTTTCGATAAGTAGAAAGGTAGCTAGTTAGATGCTCGTAAATTTTCAGCATCCCCATCCCTTCTTCAGTGTAGCTGCTGTTCGTTACCAATTGACCGTTACTAATTACAGCAACATCGAGAGTTTGACCGCCGAAGTCCAGAATTAGGATATCAAGCTGAGTAACACTGATGTCTACACCCATTCTCTTCTTGTTCTTATTTGGCTTCAATAGAACAGATAGGTATGTGGCGAAGCCTTCTGGAACTTGAGTTGTGGAGATGACTTCTACTGACTTCCCATCTTTCGACTGAACGGGCTTCATTAAGTTTTCATTGCGTTTATTGATATAACCTTCGTTAAGAGTGCCGCCCAGGTGGAAGTAGCGTTGCATTGGTGAGGTGGCATAAAGGATTACTTTCTTACCTGCCAACCCCATCTTATGAAGCATAGCGTGTACTAACACTCGATTTGCTTCACTTGTTTGGAAATCTTCATTACCTGTATCGACCAAATAGCCATTCATACCAAACGACATTTTTTCTACAACGTTATAGTATACCTCGTTACCGTCCTCATCTAAGGTATTGAAATCTACTGGCGTTGCATGATCAACGCCGAACTGAGCTGTCGAGTGTCCCTTCATTACCATAGTTGGCATTAAGTAGTGGACGGGCTCATACGAATCTGAGAGCAGTATGCCTTTAGCGTTAAAATGCCCATCATCAACCACAACTATTACAGGTGTTTCCTTCTCTGACATAATTCAATTCCTCACAAAAGTTTAAATTAAAATATACAGTATAAATTAACTATCATCAATCTAACAAAGCAATAAGAGAGGGTGCTGATATATTCGAGAGGATTAAAGCGGTAAGCATTTGATGGGGGGTGAGTTTGAGTTAAGCTAAATAACTTACTGGTACCTAGCTTAACTTAATTGGGGGTTACTTATTGTCTTCCGAGTAAACTAAGTTGATTCCTTTAACTACATAGTTAATGGCTTTTAGTGTCTTCGTTAGATCGGTGCTCATTCGCTTTAAACCCGATTGGAAAGTATCAGTGCGGCGTGCCAGTTCTGAAAGAGATACGCCTTTGATAAAGTGCTCTTTCAGGATGAGTCTGTTGATTTCCAATCCACGCTCTTGTGGTTTACGACAAAAAAGAACTATTTCTACCCATAAATCTTCATCTAATTTTGAAGGCTTCGCTTCGACGTCTAAAAACAGACCACCAGTATGGTATAGAAACTCATAAAGGACCTCAAAAGTAGGATTGTTGTGATTAAAGGAACGTTGAGCACTTCCTGGAGCTCGGTCATAGTCGAGCTCGCCGCTGTATATCGCCAATAAGTCTGCAAATATCGCATCATTTCGAGAACTGCTAAGAATGTTATCGATAAGTTTAATTACTTCTGTGTTAATTCCTATTCCTAGCTCCTTCGGTGCATCACTGCTAAAGATTTGGTGGTCTGCAGCGTCATAGAGCGTTCGAATGTTTTCTATCTGTTTTTGGATGTATGGCTTATCAATTTTCATAGTATTCTCGCTTATCGCTATCAGAAGCGATGATAGTGCTTGCACGCTGAATTTTTTCCACGAGTATTTCCATATCTTTTGTATCCAATTTGGAAAGTTGTGCAGCAATTTCTAATTCGGACATTTGATTGTTTATAGAGAAGTTTACCGTAGCTTTTTTTAGATGTCTCTCTGCTAATGGGAGCGTAAGGCTTTCCAGAGCCAATCGCTCTTTGAATAAACGCATTACTTTTTGCTTTGGATCTTCGCTATCTAGGATTTCATTAGCTAATTCAATCGAGCACCCTAAATCCTCTGCCATATGTTCGACATTAGATTTGTAACGATGTTTGAAGATTTGCTGCGTATTAAACCTATGTCGCTCCGAGCGAGTCATCTTTTCGAAATCTAACCATTTTATTTTTTTAAGATCAGATTTTGACAGTGGTTTTGTGCGGATATCTATTTTTTCAAACCTAGCTTGTATCTTCTTGGCAAGGTTTTCGTAATAGCGGCCATCAGCAATTCCAGAAATCGCCTTAATAAGCCCCGGCTTTTGAATTGAGAAAGTAGCTGTGAATGCGTCTATAGCCTCAGATTTGCAAGAGTAGTTTTCAGAATGATTAGGTTTAAGAGTGCATAAAATCGATTTTATATTGTCAGAAAGTATTGATTTATTCATGAAAACCTTTGGACGCTTTAACAAAACTATGTTCATACTAATTCATTAATGATGAATTCTACACTGTTTCCTAGGTATAAATTGAATAAATCGTTAATTTTTTTCTGGCGAGATGTTTCGGTAGGTAAAAGGGACCGTTGACATAGCCCCTTTTTATTACATGGTCATTTCATTGGCTAGCTGATCTTGCATATCTTTGATGTTGTCTAAGTACGTTAGAGGATCGATGATGGCGCTTTCTAGGGCCGTCTTCGTCTTCTTATCATTACCGACATTTAAAAGAGCTTCACCATGTGGGTAATCTTTGCCGTACTTTTCGGCTGATTTAGTCAGCAAGTTGGTTAGTAAGCTGGAGGGGATGTATGTCCCTTTATCATTGGTTCGACCGAACATACCTGAATTATCGTTTTCTTGCTTTGAGTGGTCGACTAGATCAACTAATAAATTGTGGTAAGTGTTTGCGATAATATTCAACTTACCTCCCGAGACAAGTCCCGTTGTAAATGCGGCTTTAGCGATTTTATCTGCACTTTGGAATAGAGCTTTAGACGCTTCCATTTGTTCTTCTTTCGAAACCGGCTGAAAGTTAGTGTATTTCTTCATCTCGTTAAATACACCACGCTGAACCTGCTTTAAGAAACCCCTAGATAGTGATTCTGACTTAGAATCAAAACCTTGAGAAAAGGAATCATGTAGGGACTCCCTCATAGAGTCGCTTAGTTCACCTTTCGAAAGTAATTCCATAGCTGCTGGTCGAGCTAGCGTTAAAGCGTTGGTATAAAATACGATAAGTTGTTGGCCAACTTTATTTCCAACATGACCGGGCAAGAGTGTGGATAGCTTGGGCATAATAGGCTTAGGTGTCATCCCCTCTTTAATTTGTTGGTCATGTTCCTCAAGCACATTCCTCATATCGTTGATTAAGTCATCCCACTTTCTTGATGTTGGACGTTGACCTCGGTATTTTTTCTCTACTGCAGGGTAAAATGACTCGGGGTTATCCATTAGAAACTCATCAATAAAACCCATGCCTATTTCATCCTGAAAACGAGCATCACCTCGCTCTAGAAAGTCCCCCAAGGTATCACAAGCCAATCTAACTTTTGCTCTATTCAAAAGAGCGGCGGAATCTCTACCTGTATTGGTACCGTCGATTTCTCCGAGGTTTCCGGTTACGCATACATAGCAACTATCACCGAGCTTAATGTCATTCAGTTGCTTATCTTGAACCACAGGCATTGCTACTGATTTGACGCCATCGTTAGCATTATCTAAGTCATCAAGTAGTAGAAATCGAAATTTTTTATCCACCATCTTTGCGATGCGACTCGGTGGACAATACATGGTTTGTCCGTTCTCCGTTGTTGGAACACCTTGAATGGTCGAGGGGGAAATCGCGCCACCCAGTTGCGAGACAACGGCAACTATATCATTCTTTTCTGGTTTAGCATGTAAGTCTGGATCAATATAGAGTTTGACCCCTAATGCATTAGAGATATCTTTAAGAGCAGCTTTAAAGACTGTTGTTTTACCCTGACCAGGTGGCCCCTTTAAATAAGAACCCTTGATTAAGTCACTTTTATTTACATATGAAAAGCCAAATAGTTTCTTCCAAGCCACCTCTACCATTTCATCTTGAGATTTGTCACTACCTCTTGTATGCCATGTTCGTAGTATCTCTTTAGTAACGTCTTCCTTGATCTCGGAAACCCTAGAAATAGGCATACCGATTTTTTCGGCCATGTCCATAATCGCTACGGGAATAACTTTATATCTTTCGTATTTACCGGTCATAAATTACACCTCACTCCCTGAGTGTTCGCTTATAACTCTTTTAATGCTCTCTTTAGAGGGTTCCAAGATAGATGTTCGCGCACTTTGAAGTAGTTGACTGTCATTCGAGATGAATTGTGAAATCTGATCGTCCTCACCTAGAGACAGTTTTGTATCTGTTGTAAGGAAAACGCCAATATTGGTATTTCCAAATAGAGTTACGGCAAAGCTTCTAATGATGGATGGTGCAGTAAGGAAGTCATTGAAAACGACGATGGATACGGGAGCTACCGCTAGTTTTTGCTCCATTTCTTCTAGCATGCTTTGAGCTACGCTGTTTGGGATGTTGTTCCAATCCGTCGAATTAACTTTAAGAACTGCTATTTCTTGGCCTTTACAATCTTTAGGTCGATAGGCAACCGGTAATTTTAATTTGGAAGCGAACAGAGAAACAGATTCATTGATAATTTCAAATACATTGTAATATCCATCAGGGTTAAAAATGTAATGAGCTCCACCGCAACCAGCCACATTGACTTGATGTCCTTTAACCTCCATCTGCTTCGCTCGAAATTGCAGTCTTTTCTCTTGTGTAGACAGCAGAGAATTCCAGCAAAGACTATCTGCCGTTTCCCTCAATGTGATTGTGGAATGTACAGGTATTCCTAGTTTATTTTCGATAAACACAAGTTCATCAATTGGCACATTTTTCATTTACATCATCCCTTTGAAGGTTCCAATTTTTAGAAAAAACTATACACTATAAACAGACAATGGGACAAGGAAGATATACGTAATGAAAGTCATAGATCACCCAAAACAATTGCTATTAGACTTCAAGCTGAAAGGTATGAATAACCCTGAACTATTAACTAAATTTGCCAATGCTAGATTAAAGAAAATTAATACTGCATTTTTTAGTAACTTCAATGCTCCGGCATTTGCAGGGAACATACTCGATAAGACCAAATCTTTGCGAAGTGGTGATTCTGACGAATTACCTCTTATCGCAGGTATACCTATTACCGACTTCATTAATTACGCCACTAGGCGCATAGAGGAGGCCAAAGATCCTAAAAATAATGAATGTTTATCTAAGCTTGTAGAGGTCAGCTTTGATTTACTTCAAATCGGTGATATCCCCGTTATGCCAAGTTCTATAGCTCTTGCATCCAATTCCAATGACTGCGGAGAGGTGTATGTACCGACGTTCGGTGAGATCTTATTGTCTGAGTTTGCCGAGCGCACCTATAGTTCCCTTAAAGATTCCTCCTCTATGATTTTACCTTTAGTTAATAGGCTTAATGAGATTGACCCTCGATATGGGAAAGACTCCCCTCACTTAGCCGCTCTTGGTTTAAAGCTTAGCGGAGGCCGTTCAGCTCCTATCAATGATATTTTTAGTGAGGCATCTCTAAATTCAGGAGTTGCCTATCTTCTGGAAAACAGTATTACGACAATTAATGACTTCCGACTTAAAAATTTAATCAACTCAGCGAAAGAGACGAACCTCCCTCTCGGCAATTTGTGTGTCAAAGACTCAGATTTAAAGATATCTACTTATCTAAAAAATGTAGGGAGTTCTGATATGTATGATTTGTTTGATGTTGTTACGCAAAGGCAAGGCGCTTTGAGCTCTATAGAATCTCAGTCACATCGAATATCAAATGATTATGATCCATTAGCTTACTTCGACATGTAAAATAGGATTTATTTATGAGTACAAGTTATAAGGTTTCAAACAAACTTTGCAGTGAACCTAAATACAACATCATATTGCAGAAGTTCGTAAATCACATCCGTGACGAGCACTACGCAAGTAATACTAACTTTCCTCGTTTTGAGATGTATTCACTCCTATCAAGGCGACTACCATTTTGCGTTTATGATAATGAAGTTTTTACAAGAATGACTACTGACACGGCCTTTACTACAGGTGATGCAATATTCATTAACAAAGGCTTATTTCAAAAGTTGATTGAACTTGATAATGATCTCATCTCCCAGGGTCGTTCTAAATATGCTAACAATGTTCTTTTCGTTTTATTACACGAAGTAGCTCACTGTTTAAATGATGATTTTACGAGGCTAATCGGTATAAAAGAACCAGTACCTAACATAGCTGCTGATATAGCGAATAACCAAATTCTCTTTTATCAATTAGGGTTACTAATAGACGTCGATGCTTTCAAAGAAAAAGTTGGTTTTGATCTGCTTGGTTTGTCAAATGATGATATGCAATACATGGGAATGTCGACTGAATCGATTGCTATTGATTTGATAAAAGATGCTCTAGCTGAGATTAAAAACCAACAACAAGGGCAGCAGCAAAG
>NZ_JBFRTD010000020.1:0-47286 GCF_041473955.1 Vibrio sp. 10N.222.54.E6
AGTCTCTCCGACCGCACCATCATTGAATAGAACCCAGCTTTTTAGCTGGGTTTTGTTTTATCTGGAATATGTAAATCTGCAAGCCAAGTCACCAAGTATTCTCTCCTATAACCTCACTTTTACTACGATTTTATTAGACAATGTCTGCTCCATTTCCTAACTGAGTATGACTGCCTATGAAAACCCTCCCTTTAACGATCGGTTGCTACACAGATTCTCCAAGTAATAGCCAAGGTGTATATCAAACTCAGTTAGATCTAGAAACGGGAACGCTGTTGCCTTTAGAGCTTATAGCGGCCTGTACAAATCCTTCGTTTGTCACCACGACAAAGCTAGGGATCTATACAGCTTCTGAAGTTGACCAAAAGATGCAACCGCAACTGATTCATATACCGAATTCTGATTCAACAATAGCGTCAAATACTAGACTAATTTCAGGAGATCACCCTTGTCATATCACGGTAGATCCCCACAATAAGTTTGCTATTACATCGCAATATTCATCAGGGGCATTCGATATCTTTAGTTTAAGTATCAATGGCAATATCGATAAACGGCTCAAAACACTCAAAATGGTTGGTTCTGGACCTAATGCAGAAAGACAAACAGGCCCACATGCACATCAAAGCCTTTTCCTAAAGAACTCTCCGCAGTTTGTCACCGTCGATCTCGGAGCCGATCGAATCAACTTCTATTGCTTTGACGAAGAGCAAGAAGAGTTCCTTGATGAACCAATGCAATCTATCAAAGTGCGGGCAGGGAATGGACCTCGTCACTTAATCTTTAACCAAGCCGAAGATAGAGCCTATGTGGTGTGTGAGCTCTCTGAAACGATATTGATTTTGGAAAAGTCTTTAGGGGTGTGGAGTATTGTGGAAGAGGTTGATGCATTAGCAAATATGGATAAAGGAGAAGCAGCGGCTGCAATTAAGCTATCGCCAGATGAGCAATTCCTTTATGTGTCTTGCCGACATCAATCCAGAATCAGTTGTTTTAGAATAGACTCCGTCACTCAAAAGCTCATTTTTATGGATAGTTACGATGTTGAAGGCAAGTTCCCTCGCGACTTTCATATCACTAATGACGGACAATGGCTTATCGCCGCAAACCAGCATTCCAACAACCTCACATCATTCAAACGAGATATTGAAGATGGCTCCCTCACCTATACTGGATGCTCTTTAGCCATTGATGCACCTGTTTGTGTGACGCAATAGCACTAAGCACTATCATGAAATCAAAAAAGGAGAGCCTCAGCTCTCCTTCTTTTATAACTAGATAACTTGGAGTAACCAATCACAACCCTAAAGCGTACTTAAGCACCTGTGATTTAATCGGCCCTGAGTTTTCTGCTAGCTTTAGTGCTGCATTTCGCACAAACTTAAGTGGGCCAATGTCATTGCTAAACGTTTTGTAGAAAAAGTCCATGCCACTTTGCATCATTAGATTGTCACCTCTTCTGATCACTTCATAGCGTCTCGCCACAGATTGATTCAATTCGCCTTTCTCTTGGGTGATATCCAATAGTGCTGCCACATCTTTAAAACCCAAGTTAACACCCTGCCCTGCTAGAGGGTTAATCGTATGTGCAGAGTCCCCGACTAAAATACAGTTATTCCTTGAGTATGATTGAGCATGACGTCGTGTCAGAGGAAAAGAACCCGAGTTCAAAACTTTGATATCACCTAACTCTTTAGGAAAGTGAGTAAGTACTTCATTACGTAGTTTTTCAGGGGGCATTGCTGACAATTGCTTAATACGCAGTGGAGAATCATACCAAACTAACGAGCCCTGCCCGACTTCTTGATCGTCAGAGACTAGAGAACACAAAGGCAAAAATGAACGAGGACCACTTGGTAAAAATTGCTGCCAAGTAATATCTTGCTGAGGCTGTTCTGTTTCTACGTTGATAAGCATGCAGTGCTGTCGGTAATCCCAAGCCGTAATACCAATCCCTGCTTGCTGACGGACGGCTGAATTTGCGCCATCAGCGCCAACCACCCACTTCGCGGACAACTGAGTACCCGACTGAAGCTTGACTATATTGGTCTCACCAAACTCAATCTCATCGAGCTTTTCTGGGCATAACAGTTCGAGATTGTCGTAGGCATCAAACTGAGCCCATAAACCCAATTGGATTAATCGATTCTCAACGATATAGCCCAAACGAGGAAGGTCCAGTGATGCTGCATCAAACCGAGTACGACACTCTGGATGTTCCCAAGTTTCCAATCGCTTGTAAGAACAGACGCGCATCGCTGCAATACTTTGCCATGCACCAAGATCTTCAAGCAAATCGACCGATGCTTGAGAAATCGCTGACACACGAATGTCCATCGCTTGCGACTCATCAAAAGCTTGTGGGGCAAAACCTTCGATCACCGCAACACTCAGACCTTGCTTTGCAAAACCGATTGCTGTTGCTGCACCAACCATGCCGCCACCGACGACTACAATATCGTAACTGTTCATATTTTGTACTTATCAGTTTGATTCTTTGACTGTTTTTGATTGTACTTTTTCATAACGAACTTGTAACCAAAAACCTTATTCGAAAGAAGGGTTATCCCTTATGGCATATGGCGTTAACGATAATAAAAACCACTACATAAGAGATTTGTTCAGACTACTAGTCAGTCGGTTTTGAAACCAGTACAATACGCCGCTTGCCGCTAGAGCCTGTCATAAAATTGAATACCGAATTATGACGAACGGAGCTAGCGGATGAATAATGGGCGATTTGCTCCCTTAAATTAAACTAACGATCGAGCGAACATATAATGAGTAAGAAACTGCTAATTAAAACTTGGGGCTGTCAGATGAATGAATATGATTCATCAAAAATGGCCGACCTGCTTAACGCTGCAAATGGCTATGAGCTAACTGAAGTACCTGAGGAAGCAGACGTACTACTATTGAATACTTGTTCTATCCGCGAAAAAGCGCAAGAAAAAGTATTCCACCAGCTTGGTCGTTGGAAAACGCTTAAAGATAAAAAAGAAGGTGTGGTGATCGGTGTGGGTGGCTGTGTAGCGACTCAAGAAGGTGATCACATTCGTCAACGTGCACCTTATGTAGACGTTATCTTTGGCCCACAAACATTACACCGTTTACCAGAGATGATTAAGTCATCACTGTCTAACGAAAAGCCAGTAATGGACATCTCTTTCCCAGAGATCGAAAAGTTCGATAACCTGCCAGAGCCAAAAGCAGACGGCGCAACAGCCTACGTTTCTATCATGGAAGGTTGTTCTAAGTACTGTACTTACTGCGTTGTTCCATATACTCGTGGCGAAGAAGTTAGTCGTCCAATGGATGATGTGCTATTCGAAGTTGCACAACTTGCAGAGCAAGGCGTACGTGAAGTAAACCTGCTAGGCCAAAACGTAAACGCATTCCGAGGCCCTACTCACGAAGGTGACATCTGCACATTTGCAGAGCTCCTTCGCCTAGTTGCGTCTATCGACGGTATCGACCGTATTCGTTTCACAACAAGCCACCCGCTTGAGTTTGGTGACGACATCATTGAAGTTTACAAAGATACCCCTGAACTAGTGAGCTTCCTTCACCTACCAGTACAAAGTGGTAGTGACCGTATTCTTACGATGATGAAGCGTCCACATACGGCTATCGAGTACAAATCTATTATCCGTAAACTGCGTAAAGCTCGTCCTGACATTCAAATCAGCTCTGACTTTATTGTTGGTTTCCCTGGTGAGTCTAAGCAAGACTTCCAAGATACAATGAAGCTAATTAAAGAAGTTGATTTCGATATGAGCTTCAGCTTTGTTTTCTCTCCACGTCCAGGTACGCCAGCGGCAGATTACCCATGTGATGTACCAGCACAAGAGAAAAAAGATCGTCTGTACGAACTGCAACAAACAGTAAACACACAAGCTATGCGTTTCTCTCGTCTAATGCTAGGTACAGAGCAGCGTATTCTTGTTGAAGGTCCATCAAGAAAGAATCTCATGGAACTGCGTGGCCGTACTGAAAACAGCCGTGTTGTGAACTTCGAAGGTTCTGCAGACCTAATCGGTCAGTTTGTAGATGTGAAGATCACTGAGGTTTACACTAACTCACTACGTGGTGAGCTAGTTCGCACAGAAAAAGACATGGGTCTACGCGTTGTAATGACTCCAGCAGAAATGATGGAAAAAACAAAACGTGAAGACGAGCTAGGTGTAGCGACATTTACGCCATAGGCAATACAACTGTTTGAGCACAAAGCGCAAACACAAAGCTTGAAATTACCTAACTAAGTGACCATCTTAGAAATAGGGATATCACCATCAAAAGCCCGGTCTAAATCGGGCTTTTTGCTCTTTTTTATATTTAAGAGTGAGTGGCACAAAATGAGAGGCTAATTTGAGCAATAAAATCGTTACCTTAGAGATAAATCTAGAGCCAGCAGATAACAAGCGCTTGGCAAGTTTATGCGGACCATTTGACGACAACATCAAGCATCTTGAGCGTCGTCTGGGCGTTGAGATTAATTACCGTAGCAACTTTTTCACGATTGTCGGTAAGCCTCACACTACAGCCGCAGCTTTAGACATCATCAAACACCTCTATGTTGAAACGGCTCCAGTTAAAGGCAACATAATCGATATCGAACCGGAGCAAGTGCATCTGGCGGTCACTGAGTCTGGTATTTTGGAGCAACACGTCGAGTCTGAAATCGACTACGGCAAAGAAGTGACCATTAAGACTAAAAAAGGCGTTATCAAACCTCGCACGCCAAACCAAGCACAATATCTAATGAACATGGTCACTCATGACATCACTTTTGGTATTGGACCTGCTGGTACTGGTAAAACGTACTTAGCTGTTGCGGCTGCGGTTGATGCACTTGAACGTCAAGAAGTTCGTCGAATCCTACTGACTCGTCCTGCTGTTGAAGCTGGTGAGAAGCTTGGTTTCCTACCGGGTGATTTAAGCCAAAAAGTAGACCCCTATTTGCGTCCGCTTTACGATGCACTGTTTGAAATGCTTGGCTTTGAGCGAGTTGAGAAGCTGATTGAACGTAACGTGATTGAAGTTGCTCCACTGGCTTACATGCGTGGTCGTACATTGAATGATGCGTTTATCATTCTTGATGAGAGCCAAAACACCACGGTAGAGCAGATGAAAATGTTCTTAACCCGTATCGGTTTTAACTCTCGCGCTGTGATCACAGGTGATATTACACAAATCGATTTACCTCGTGGTGCAAAATCAGGCCTACGTCATGCAACTGAAGTGCTCAGTGAAGTGGATGATATTAGCTTTAACTTCTTCATGTCTGAAGACGTCGTTCGTCACCCTGTGGTTGCTCGTATCGTTAATGCGTACGAGAAGTGGGAAGCCAAAGACCAAAAAGAGCGTAAAGAGTTTGAGGCTCGCAAACGAGAAGAACGAGAAGCCAAACTTCTTGAGGCTCAGCAAGCTGTTACGACACAATTAGCAACACAAAATAGTTCTGTCATTGCAGAGCAAGGTGATAAATAGATGTCTATTGAACTAGACCTGCAATTAGCAGTCGAAAATGAGCAAGGTCTTCCAACTGAGCAAGATATTCAACTTTGGTTAGACAAGACAATTCCTCAGTTTCAAGAGAGTGCCGAGTTGACGGTTCGTATTGTTGATACACAAGAAAGCCACCAGCTCAATCATGACTATCGTGGAAAAGATAAGCCAACTAACGTGCTGTCTTTCCCATTTGAAGCACCACCAGGAGTGGAATTAGATCTACTGGGTGACCTCATTATTTGCCGCCAAGTTGTCGAAAAAGAAGCAGAAGAGCAAAGTAAGCCTCTGCTAGCACACTGGGCTCATATGGTTGTACATGGCAGTCTGCATCTGCTAGGTTATGATCATATCGAAGATGATGAAGCTGAAGAGATGGAGTCACTCGAAACAGAAATCATGCAAACTATGGGGTTTGAAGACCCGTATATTCTAGAAAAGTAAATCGATTCTAGTAAAGTAGGTTGCAGAGAAACAATAACTCATCGAACCTGTGATTTTCGCAGGAATCTGAGTTGTAACGTGTGCTATCACACTTCTGATAGCGTTATTTTTTGAGAAATCATGAACGAAGGTAACCCCCCCACTTCTGAGGGAAGTAAAAAATCTGAAGGTCCGAGTAGAAAGTCCTTCTTTGAACGCCTAGGCCAACTATTTCAAGGTGAAGTTAAAGATCGCCAAGAGCTCGTAGATGTAATCCGCGACTCAGAAATTAATGACCTAATTGACCACGACACGCGCGACATGCTCGAGGGTGTAATGGAAATTTCAGAGATGCGAGTACGCGACATCATGCTGCCTCGCTCTCAAATGGTTACAGTTGAACGCACCGATGATTTAGATACATTGATTGCGCTTATTACTGATGCTCAACACTCTCGCTACCCAGTGATCAGTGAAGATAAAGACCATGTTGAAGGCATTCTATTAGCGAAGGACCTACTTAAGTATTTGGGTTCAGAAAGTGCCCCATTTGATATCGAACAAGTGATTCGCCCTGTCGTGGTTGTTCCTGAAAGTAAGCGTGTTGATCGCCTACTCAAAGAGTTCCAAGAAGAGCGCTACCACATGTCTATCGTTGTCGATGAGTTTGGCGGAGTTTCTGGCCTGGTAACCATTGAAGATATCCTCGAAGAAATCGTTGGTGAAATTGAAGACGAGTTCGACGATGAAGAAGAGCTAGATATTCGTAAGCTGAGTAAGCATACTTTCTCTGTTAAAGCTTTAACCACTATTGAAGAGTTCAACGATACGTTTGGAACTGCCTTTAGTGACGATGAAGTGGATACGGTAGGCGGCATGGTTATGACAGCACTCGGTCACCTGCCGGTTCGTGGCGAAATTGTAGAGATTGAAAACTACCATTTCAAAATAACATCAGCAGATAACCGTCGTGTGATTCAGTTACAGGTAACCATTCCTGACGAACAGCCTCTTCCTACTATCGAAGAATAACAACTTCTCTCTAAAGAGATAACAGAAATTAGATGACTAAGACCTTTATTCATCGCCTATTACGGCCGCTAGCGGCCGTTTTTGTTGGCGCTATAACCACCCTTTCATTCGCTCCATACTCTATATGGCCTCTTGCTATTCTCAGCCCAGCTTTGTTGCTGTTACTGATCCACAACCGTTCTCCTAAAAGTGCGCTTTGGATTGGCTACGGATGGGGTTTAGGCCAATTCGCAACAGGTATCAGCTGGGTATACGTCAGCATCGATCATTTTGGCGGCATGCCACTGGCAGCCAACCTGTTTTTGATGGCTTTGCTCATTGGCTACCTAGCGGTTTATTCAGGCCTATTTACCTGGAGCTTAAACAAGTACTTCCCTGCTAATAACCTAAGCCGCTTTTTCCTCGCAGCTCCTGCATTGTGGTTAATCAGTGATTGGCTACGTGGCTGGGTAATGACGGGCTTTCCTTGGCTTTGGCTTGGCTACAGCCAAATCGATTCTCCACTAGGCTCGTTTGCACCGATTGGCGGTGTCGAGTTAATTACTCTGGCAGTCATTGTCTCTGCATCTGCACTCGCTTATATGGTTATCAATAAAGCATGGAGTGTTGGCATCATCCCTGCGATCGTATTCAGTGCAGGTTTTGGCATTCGAAATATCGATTGGGTGACACCGAACCCTGAAAAAACAACCTCAGTGGTATTGATTCAAGGCAATGTAGATCAAGACAGTAAATGGCTACCAAGCCACCGCTGGCCTACGATGATGAAGTACACAGATCTAAGTAGAGAAAACTGGGATGCCGATATCATCATTTGGCCTGAAGCCGCTATTCCAGCATTCGAAGTTGAAATTCCATCTTTCTTACGTAACTTAGATAGCGCAGCGAAGATGAACAACAGCTCAATCATCACTGGCGTACTCAATCAGTCTGAAGATAAGAAGTACTACAACAGCGTTCTTTCTCTAGGTGTCAATCCATACGGTGAATACAGCTACGATCCAGACGAACGCTACCATAAACATCACCTATTGCCATTTGGTGAGTTTGTGCCGTTTGAAAATATCTTGCGCCCATTGGCACCGTTCTTCAACTTGCCGATGTCATCATTTAGCCGTGGCGATTTTGTTCAACCAAACATCGTGGCAAATGGCCGTCACTTAGCACCTGCGTTGTGTTATGAGATCGTCTTTAATGATCAAGTTAGACAAAGCGTGACTGATGAGACGGACTTTATTTTAACGCTCTCTAACGATGCGTGGTTTGGTCGTTCGATTGGTCCACTGCAACATATGGAAATCGCACAGATGCGTGCTCTGGAGCTTGGTAAGCCAGTTATTCGCTCGACCAACAATGGTGTGACGGCAGTAACCGATTACAAAGGCAACATCATCAAGCAAATACCTCAGTTTGAAACGGCCGTATTAAAAGCTGAACTCATTTCAACGGATGGTCAAACGCCTTATCACACAGTTGGTACTTGGCCACTGTACATCTGGGCGATGCTCAGCTTGGCGATGGGTTGGCTAATAAGAAAGCCAAAGAGCTAGATTCGAAGAAAAGTGATTAGAGGGTTGACTGGTTGGGTCAACCCTTTTTGATTGCTGCGGTTTAACATTGATATCGCTATAGTTCAGAAGTTTACGGTTTAAGGGCTTTACGACTAAACCCTTTAGAACCACATTTAATGCATGGAATGATATTGGTTGGGTGGTTATATTCGGTTTGATGGCCACACTCGTCACATACCAAGGTGCCTAACCCAATGACTTCACCCGCTTGATATAAGCCCTGATGTTCAAGATCTTGGAACAACTCAACCCATTCCACCTTAGTACGATCAGTAATATCCAACAGCCCTTGCCAAATAGAGTCTGCAATCATTAAATAAAACGGACCACTTTTGCTCTCTTCATAGCTTTCGGAAAACTCTTTTAAATCCGATTTTACGTAAGCGGAAATCAACGACAGCTCGTCTTTGGTCATGTCGTTGGCTGCTTTCGCATACTTACCTGACGTTTCTATTTTGTTGTTAAGCTCTTCAGGACTATGCTTCAGCGTTTCTATCACCTCTTCGACGACTTCTTCATAGAGTGCTTTTTTCTTCGGCATAACAACCTCCTTAAGATAACCAACCTTGAAACGAGCAAACGGATGCGCCGCAATGCACTCCCGCTCACAAACAAATGCAATTCATACTCTTAAGTATAGTTGCCCTGCGAAATTCAGTGAAAATTACACAATCTACTAGGCAGCAACTGCAAGTATGAAGGGTATAACTATTGTTGTACTCAGCTCCTTTAGGTATTCTATGACGATCTGTAAGATTCTGTTCTAACCGAACTCACAAATTCCAAGATAACCGGATACCATCGATGCAAGAACAATATAACCCGCAAGAGATTGAACAAAAGGTTCAACAACACTGGGATAACAGCGAAACTTTCGTTGTAAGTGAAGACCCAAACAAAGAAAAATTCTACTGTCTTTCTATGTTCCCTTACCCAAGTGGCCGACTGCACATGGGTCACGTGCGTAACTACACCATCGGTGATGTGGTATCTCGTTTCCAACGTCTACAAGGCAAAAACGTAATGCAACCAATTGGTTGGGATGCATTCGGCCTACCTGCAGAAAACGCAGCTGTAAAAAACAACACAGCGCCTGCTCCGTGGACTTACGAAAACATCGAATACATGAAAAACCAGCTTAAACTTTTAGGCTTTGGTTACGACTGGAAACGTGAATTCGCAACGTGTACGCCTGAGTACTACCGTTGGGAGCAAGAGTTCTTCACTAAACTTTACGAACAAGGCCTAGTTTACAAGAAGACTTCTTCTGTTAACTGGTGTCCAAACGACCAAACTGTACTGGCAAACGAGCAAGTAGAAGACGGTTGCTGCTGGCGTTGTGATACTCCGGTAGAACAAAAGAAAATCCCACAGTGGTTCATTAAAATCACTGAGTACGCTCAAGAGCTACTAGACGATCTAGACAACCTTGAAGGTTGGCCTGAAATGGTTAAGACCATGCAGCGCAACTGGATCGGCCGCTCTGAAGGTGTTGAGCTATCTTTCGCTGTTAACGGTGAAGAAGCGCCATTAGAAGTGTACACAACACGTCCTGATACACTAATGGGTGTTTCTTATGTTGGTATCGCTGCAGGTCACCCACTTGCAGAGAAAGCATCAAAGAACAATCCTGAGCTTGCAGCATTCGTTGAAGAGTGTCGTAACACCAAAGTGGCTGAAGCAGAACTAGCAACGATGGAAAAGAAAGGTATGGATACTGGCCTAACGGCTATCCACCCTCTTAACGGTCGTGTTGTTCCTGTATACGTAGCAAACTTCGTTCTTATGGATTACGGCACAGGTGCGGTAATGGCGGTTCCTGCTCACGACCAACGTGACTACGAATTCGCAACTAAGTACGGCATCGATATCATCCCAGTGATCAAACCTGAAGATGGTTCTGATCTAGACGTGTCTGAAGCGGCTTACACTGAGAAAGGTGTACTGTTCGATTCTGGTGGATTCGATGGTCTTGCATTCCAAGAAGCATTCGATGCAATCGCTGCGAAGCTTGAAGCTGAAGGCAAAGGTAAGAAAACAGTAAACTTCCGTCTACGTGACTGGGGCGTTTCTCGTCAACGTTACTGGGGTGCTCCAATCCCAATGGTAACCACTGAAGACGGTGAAGTTCACCCAGTACCTGCAGACCAACTGCCAGTCATTCTTCCAGAAGACGTGGTAATGGATGGCGTTACTAGCCCAATCAAAGCTGACAAATCTTGGGCTGAAACAACATTCAATGGCGAACCTGCGCTACGTGAAACTGATACGTTCGATACGTTCATGGAATCATCATGGTACTACGCACGTTACTGTTCACCACAAGCTGATGACATTCTAGATCCAGAGAAAGCTAACTACTGGCTGCCAGTTGACCAATACGTTGGTGGTATTGAGCACGCTTGTATGCACCTGCTTTACTCTCGTTTCTTCCACAAGCTTCTACGTGATGCGGGTTACGTGACATCTGACGAACCATTCAAGCAACTTCTATGTCAAGGTATGGTTCTAGCTGACGCGTTCTACCACACCAACGAGAAAGGCACTAAAGAGTGGATTGCTCCAACTGACGTGACTATCGACCGTGACGCGAAAGGCCGCATTGAAAAAGCTGTCGACAACCAAGGCCGCAACGTTGAGCACTCAGGCATGATCAAAATGTCTAAGTCTAAGAACAACGGTATCGACCCACAAGAGATGGTAGACAAGTACGGCGCTGATACAGTACGCCTATTCATGATGTTTGCATCGCCTGCAGACATGACGCTTGAGTGGCAAGAGTCTGGCGTTGAAGGGGCAAACCGTTTCCTTAAGCGTGTTTGGAAACTGGTTCACGCTCACTCTTCTAAAGGTGCAGCTGAAACTGTGGATGCTTCTGCTCTATCTGGTGGCCAGAAAGCACTTCGTCGTGATATCCACAAAACTATCGCGAAAGTAACGGACGATATCGGCCGTCGCCAAACGTTCAACACAGCAATCGCTGCAATCATGGAGCTGATGAACAAGCTAGCGAAAGCGCCTCAAGAGTCTGTACAAGATCGTGCAATTCTTGATGAAGCACTAAAAGCAGTTGTACGTATGCTTTACCCTATGACGCCACACATCTCTTACGAAATGTGGATTGCATTGGGTGAATCAAACGTAGACTCAGCAACATGGCCAACTTTCGATGAGAAAGCGCTAGTTGAAGACGAGAAGACTATCGTTGTAATGATCAACGGTAAGCTACGAGCAAAACTAACGGTTGCTGCTGACGCGACAGAAGAGCAAGTTCGTGAGCTTGGTCTAAATGATGAGAACGCTAAGAAGTTCCTAGATGGGTTAACTATCCGTAAAGTTATCTTCGTACCTGGTAAGCTTCTAAACATCGTTGCTAACTAATTTCGTTAGCACAGTGCAATTACTGAAGAATTAACGAACTTAATTCATCAAAAGCAGTCTGTAGACAGGGTAACTAATAGCCCTGTCTACTTATTTAAACGCTTTAGACTTGAGCCTAACAACTCAAGCGAACTAAAGCCTTTTAATAAGTATTCTACCTTCATGAGAGCCATCAAATAATGCGCCTGAATTCACTATCTTCATTGAAAGTTACTATTGTTGTTCTAACCGTTAGCCTACTGAGCGCCTGTGGTTTTCACCTGCGCGGTGATTACTCTGTGCCAGAAGAGCTCAACAAGATCTCTGTGACCAGTTACGACCAATACAGTACGTTTACACGCATGATGAGAAGCCAGTTGCGTATGAATAATGTGGAAATCGTGCCACCTGCTGAGAACACACCTAACCTTCACATCATTAGCGAAGGCGTCGGTGAGCGTACCCTGTCTCTTTACCAAAACACTCTAGCGGCAGAAAAAGAACTGACGCTTAATGCTTCATATCGTGTGACGATACCAGAGCTAGGCGACAAAACCTTCTCAACTAGCGTAACTCGAAGCTATTTAGATAACCCACTAACAGCGCTCGCAAAATCGGTTGAACGTGACATGATTGAAGATGAGATGCGCAAGTTGGCAACAAGCCAAATCCTTCGTCAAATGGCTCGATTGAAAGCAAATATTGCAGCCGACAGTATGGATCTACAAGCTCTAGAGAACGTTCAAGTGAAAGAGCTTGAGAAACAATACAACATCAAGAACATCGAAATTGACGACGTTGAGATCGACGCAAGTGCAGTACCTGATGCTGAGCCTAGCGTAACGGTTGAGCAATAGGTTTATTTAATGCGTATTTTTGCTGATCGTTTATCTGAGCAACTTGCTAAGCAGTTAAGTAACGTTTACCTAATTTTTGGTAACGAACCTTTACTGCTGCAGGAAAGCCGTGAAGCGATTCAAAAGACAGCCAAAGAGCAAGGCTTTGAAGAACGCCACCGCTTTGCTATTGATAGCAGTCTCGACTGGAATCAAGTCTACGACTGCACTCAAGCATTGAGCCTATTCTCTAGTCGTCAGCTCATCGAACTTGAATTGCCAGAGTCCGGGGTCAATGCCGCAATAGCAAAAGAGCTGCTCGCACTTTCAGAGCATATTCATAGCGACATCTTGTTGATCTTGGTGGGCACCAAGCTCACTAAGGCTCAAGAAAGCGCTAAGTGGTTTAAAGCACTCTCGAATCAAGGCCACTGGATCAGCTGCCTAACCCCAGACGTTAGCCGCTTACCTCAGTTTGTCCAAACACGCTGTCGTCAGATCGGCTTATCTCCGGATCCTGAAGCGATACAAATGTTGGCGCAATGGCATGAGGGTAATCTATTTGCGCTCACCCAAAGCCTAGAAAAACTGGCTCTCCAATACCCAGATGGAAAGCTCACATTAGTACGTTTAGAAGAATCGCTGAGTCGACACAACCATTTTACGCCATTCCATTGGAGTGATGCGTTATTAGCAGGCAAAGGCAACCGTGCACAGCGAATCCTGCGTCAGTTAGAAGCCGAAGGTGTCGAACCCGTTATCTTATTGCGCAGCATACAACGTGAGCTTGCTCTGCTATTACAAATGCAGCAACAAATGAAGCAGATGCCAATCGCGCAGGTATTTGAAAAGCACCGTATCTGGCAATCCAAAAAACCTCTTTATAACGCCGCGCTAACAAGAGTTTCGATATCTCAATTACACTCCCTGTTTGCGCTACTCACTCAAGTAGAATTGATGACAAAAACACAATATGAACAGTCGCCTTGGCCACTAATTCATCAGTTAAGCGTAGAGTTTTGTATCCCTTCAGCTTCAATCCCATTTCACGCATAAAAGCGTGGTATATTCTAGGGTCAACAGACCCTAAAAAGCTAAACTCAGATTAAAGGAACACCCCGTGTTACGTGAAGAACTAAAAGATTTTCTTGCAGACAAAGCCGACGACATGAAAGCAGAATCGATTGTGACTATCGATGTAGAAGGCAAATCAAGTGTTACTGACTACATGATTGTTTGTACTGGTACATCTAAGCGCCATGTTGCCTCTATTGCACAGCACGTTGCTGATGAAGTGCGCAAGGCTGGCATGAATCCCCTTGGCATGGACGGCCAAAAAGAAGGTGAATGGGTTGTTCTAGACATGGGCACAAGCATGCTTCACGTTATGCAAGAAGAGCATCGTGAGCTGTACCAACTAGAAAAACTTTGGGGCTAAGCTTTGAAGATCCAGTTAATCGCAGTTGGTACAAAAATGCCAAAGTGGGTTGAAGAAGGCTTTAAAGAATATAAACGCCGCTTCCCTCATGATATGCCATTAGAACTCATTGAAATCACTGCGGGAAAACGCGGGAAAAATGCCGATATTGCACGTATTCTTCAAAAAGAAGGCGAAGCAATGTTAGCTGCAGTTCCAAAAGGTAACCGCATTGTCACACTCGATATCCCAGGTAAAAAGTGGGATACGCCTCAACTCGCAGAGCAATTGGAAAGTTGGAAGCTGGATGGCCGTGACGTTTCTATCCTTATTGGCGGGCCCGAAGGATTAGCACCAGCATGTAAAGCGGCAGCAGACCAAAGCTGGTCTCTATCAGCACTTACTCTCCCTCACCCATTAGTACGCGTTATCATGGCTGAAAGCTTATATCGAGCTTGGAGCGTCACTGCTAACCACCCTTATCATCGAGAATAAGCGTTAATGTTACGTAAACGTAGCCAAATTCGTGATTACAAAGCAGAAGCACGACTATTTACTAGTCGTGCTTTTGTTGCGTTTGCAGGGATTATAGTGATGATGAGCTTGCTGGTTGTGAACCTTTACAACATCCAAGTTAATCAATATCAGGACTATAAAACCCGCTCCAACGACAACCGCATCAAGGTCGTTCCAATCGCACCCAATCGTGGTTTAATTTACGACCGCAACGGTGTACTTCTTGCAGAAAACCGGCCTGTTTTTAATCTGGAGATCACCCCAGAAAAAGTCAAAAACATGGAAGATACGCTTGTTCGTTTACAAGCGTTAATCGACATACCACCGGAGCGTATCGAACGTTTTAATCGTGATCGTCGTAATTCACGTCGCTTCAAATCAGTACCTATTCTTAATCAGCTTACCGAAGAACAAGTGGCGGTCTTTTCTGTAAATCAACATAAGTTCCCAGGCGTTGAAGTGACAGGGACGCTAAAACGTTTCTACCCTTATGGTGATGTGTTAACTCACGTGATTGGCTACGTATCTCGCATCAACGACCGTGATATGCAGCGCTTGGTTCGTGAAGAGAAAGACGCCAATTACCAAGCCACCCGCGATATCGGTAAACTCGGCATTGAGCGCTATTACGAAGACATGCTACACGGCACCGCTGGCTATCAAGAAGTCGAAGTAAACAGCCGTGGACGAGTGATCCGCACTCTTAAATTTGTACCTTCGGCTCCGGGGAAAGATATCGTGCTCAACTTGGATATCAAACTTCAGCTATACGTGCATAAACTGCTTGATGGACGTCGTGGTTCAGCCGTGGTTCTCGACCCGAAAGACAATGGCGTATTAGCCATGGTTTCCAGCCCAAGCTACGACCCAAATGCCTTTGTGCATGGTATTTCCTCGAAAGGTTATAATGCCCTGCTTCAAGACAAAGACCGACCTTTAGTTAACCGTGCAACGCTAGGAATTTATCCGCCAGCATCGACGATCAAACCCTTCATTGCCGTCGCAGCTCTGCAAGAAGGCGTAATTACTCCGAACACGACGCGTAATGACCCGGGCTATTGGAAGATTCCAAACTCAAAAACGAAGCCGTTCCGCGACTGGTTACGTTGGGGACACGGTGTCGTTGACATAGAGAAAGCCATTGAAGAATCGGTTGATACCTTCTTCTACCAAATTTCATTTGATTTAGGCATCGATCGCTTATCTAAATGGATGATGTTATTCGGTTTTGGTGATTACACTGGCATCGACATTTACGAAGAAAGCAAAGCGAATATGCCCACTCGCGAATGGAAAATGGCCAGACACCGTGTACCTTGGTATCAAGGTGACACCATCCCTGTCGGTATTGGCCAGGGCTACTGGACAGCAACACCAATGCAGATTGCAAAAGCGACTTCAGTATTGGTCAATGAAGGAGAGGTAACCGCTCCCCATTTACTACGCGCGACAATTGAGAACGGTCAACCGTTCGATGAACAAACGATATCTGAAATCGAAACGTACCCTCCGGTAACTGGTGTTAAGCAGAGATACTGGGATATCGCGCAAGAAGGCATGAGATTGGTAAACCACGGAAAGAAAGGCACAGCAAGACGCTCATTCCAAAAAATGTCTTATCAAACTGCTGGTAAATCAGGTACTGCACAAGTCTTCGGTCTAAAAGAAGATGAAGAATACAACGCAGATGAAATCGCAGAACATTTACGCGATCATGCCCTCTTCACCGGTTATGCGCCTTTTGAAAATCCTGAAGCGGTCGTAACTATCGTTTTGGAGAATGCCGGTGGTGGTTCATCAAATGGTGGCCCAGTTGTAAGAAGAATTTTAGACCATATTATTCTTGCAGAAGATTATGAAAGTGAGCCAATAAAATAATGAAACTTGATCCTTCAACTGGACGAAATAGAGCCCTATTTGAACGGCTGCATATCGACCTGCCGCTATTGCTTGGCATTCTGGTTTTAATGGGCTTTGCCCTATTGATTATGTACAGCGCAAGCGGACAGAGCCTTGCGATGATGGATCGCCAAGCGATGCGTATGGTGCTGTCTTTAGGTGTGATGATCTTTTTAGCGCAAATCTCGCCTCGTACTTATGAGACCTTGGCTCCACTACTGTTTGCGGGCGGCGTTATTCTACTACTCGGAGTGTTGTTCTTTGGCGAGGCCTCTAAAGGTGCACAGCGCTGGTTAAACTTCGGCTTTATTCGATTCCAACCCTCTGAACTATTGAAGCTTGCAGTACCTTTGATGCTGGCTCGATTTATTGGTAAGCGCTCGCTGCCACCCACTTTCCAAACTTTAGCTATCTCATTAGTGATGGTGTTTGTACCGACAATCCTTATCGCTAAACAGCCCGATTTAGGCACATCGATACTCATCGCAGCATCCGGTATCTTCGTGATATTCCTGGCAGGTATTAGTTGGAAGATCATTGCCAGTGCCGCGATTGCACTGGGTGGGTTTATTCCAATCTTATGGTTCTTCTTGATGCGTGAATATCAAAAAGTTCGTGTAAGAACCCTTTTTGACCCTGAATCAGATCCATTAGGCGCGGGCTATCACATCATCCAAAGTAAGATTGCAATTGGCTCAGGTGGTATATCAGGAAAAGGTTGGCTGCAAGGTACCCAATCTCAACTAGAGTTCATTCCAGAGCGCCATACCGACTTTATTTTTGCGGTCATCGCCGAAGAGTGGGGCATGATTGGTATTTTGTTTTTGCTCGCTATCTACCTGTTCATTATTGGCCGTGGCTTAGTGCTTGCAAGCCAAGCTCAAACAGCATTTGGTCGAATGATGGGCGGCAGTATCGTACTGAGTTTCTTCGTCTATATTTTCGTAAACATTGGTATGGTAAGCGGCATTCTACCTGTGGTGGGTGTCCCTCTACCTCTGGTCAGCTATGGCGGTACCTCTATGGTTACCCTTATGGCCGGTTTCGGTATTTTAATGTCAATCCATACACACAGAAAAGCATTCTCAAAGGCGACCTAATTGATGTCTGTTAAAGTAACTCCTATAAAAACATCTTTGGTTAATGAGCTGCCAATAAAAAAACTAGTATCTATAGTGAGCCTAGCCGTTGTTATAAACGGTTGTTCTTCGACAGAACCAACAGGACGCTACGATATAGATTCAGACATTGCACCAGACGCACCGATCTCAGTAGAGCATCTCGAGGATGCTCACCCTCAGTATGAACCTTATAGTTTAGGTGGTAACACGGATTACACTTTGCGTGGCGAAGACTACAAGATCGTAAAGAAGACAGAAGGGTTTACTGAGAAAGGCAAAGCCTCTTGGTACGGTAAGAAATTTCATGGTCATTTAACGTCGAATGGCGAGATCTACGACATGTATTCGATGTCTGCGGCACACAAAACATTGCCGATTCCGAGCTATGTAAAAGTGACGAATACCGACAATGACAAAACGACGATTGTGCGCATCAATGACCGAGGCCCATTTCATGAAGGGCGAATCATTGACCTTAGTTATGCCGCGGCATACAAACTCGATGTATTGAGAACAGGCACGGCAAATATTGAGATAGAAGTCATCACTTTGGCTATGCCAACCGACGCAAATAAAAAGGCGGCTTTACCTCAATTTATTATTCAAGTAGCCACTTCCCCACATGAAGATAGAACCGAGAAGTTAGCCAAAGATCTAGGCGAAAAGTTAGCTGTAGCAACGTTCTTGCAGCCAAATGATGATAACTACCGCCTGATGCTTGGCCCATTTCATGACTATGCTCTGACTCAAGAAAAATTAGAACAAGTTAAGCTAATGGGTTACCCGTCAGCTTATATAAAAAAACACACGCTAACTCGCTAATTTATCTAACAGTTACTTCTGGTAATCAGCGCTCTGGTGTGACAGAGTGATTCTGTTAATATATGAATAGTTCACCTAATAATTGCATTCAAAATGATTAAATCTAATAAACTTGTTAAATCGATTTTTGCTACTTCAGTTGCACTTTCTGCAACGATAGCAACATCGTCATTCGCCGCTCCTATTATTGTTCCTGACGCTCCTCAAATCGCTGCTAAGGGATTTGTTCTGATGGATTACCATTCAGGCAAAGTACTCGCAGAGAAAGAGATGAACACTCAACTTTCTCCAGCAAGTTTAACCAAGATGATGACGAGCTACGTAGTCGGCCAAGAGCTAGAGCGCGGCAACATCAACCTAAACGACGATGTTGTTATCAGTGAAAATGCTTGGGCTAAAAACTTCCCTGATTCATCTAAGATGTTCATTGAAGTGGGTACAACCGTTAAAGTTGAAGAGCTGAACCGCGGTATCATTATTCAATCAGGTAACGATGCTTGTGTTGCGATGGCTGAACATATTGCTGGCTCTGAAGATGCATTTGTTGACTTAATGAACGCATGGGCGAGCTCTATCGGAATGAAAGACACGCACTTTGCTAACGTACACGGTCTAGACAACCCTAACCTTTACTCAACGCCTTACGATATGGCGCTACTAGGTCAGGCGCTGATTCGCGATGTTCCTGATGAGTACCGCATCTACTCACAAAAGAAATTCACTTACAACGGCATCACCCAGTACAACCGCAACGGTCTGTTATGGGATAAGAGCATGAACGTTGATGGCATTAAAACGGGCCACACAAGCAATGCAGGTTACAGCCTAGTAAGCTCAGCAACCGAAGGTAAAATGCGCCTAGTTGCTGTTGTTATGGGCACCAAGAATGCTAACGCTCGTAAAACAGAAAGCAAAAAACTGCTTAGCTACGGTTTCCGCTTCTTCGAAACAGTGGCACCACACACCGCTGGAGAAACCTTCGTAGAAGAGAAGATCTGGATGGGTAGCAAGGACACGGTTGCACTAGGTGTCGACGAAGATACGTTCGTTACTCTGCCTCGTGGCCAAGCTAAGAACCTGAAGGCAAGCTTCGTTCTTGAGAAAGAGCTAGAAGCACCAATCAGCAAAGGCGACGTTGTGGGTAAACTATTCTACCAAGTCGACGGTGAAGACGTTGCTGAATACCCACTACTTGCACTTGAAGATGTAGACCAAGGCAGCCTATTTAGCCGCCTGTGGGATTACCTAGTACTGCTGTTTAAAGGTTTGTTCTAAATCAGCCAACGGTTTGTTCTACACAAAACCTAAGCTTGCTGTATAGCTAACCTAATGAGTAGGTTCATGATTTTCTCATTAGCGAAACAAAAGCCGCCATGTGCGGCTTTTGTTGATCTTGAGTTCGGTGATATTTACACGTAATATTCCGCATTATTACTCGTGTCTGTTGACCGAACACGCTTTTTATCGACATTTCGCCAATTTGCGAGAGTCTAGCCTTTTGGAGCTAATCATGAACATCAATTCTGATGCAAAACTAAAAGACCTCTTAGAGTTCCCTTGTTCATTCACTTACAAAGTTATGGGCTACGCTAAGCCAGAACTTACTGAACTAGTGCTAGAAGTGATCCAGCGTCATGCTCCTGGTGACTACAGCCCAACTCTAAAACCGAGTGCGAAAGGTAACTACCACTCTGTTTCTATCAATATTACTGCGACTTCAATTGAGCAAGTAGAAACGCTATATAAAGAACTGGGCGAAATCGAAATCGTTCGTATGGTTCTGTAACTTTCGATTACGCATGAAAAACAGCGGCTTATTGCCGCTGTTTTTGTTTGAAACCCTCGCTCCCCTTACAAAGCATTCAACTTAATTTTCAATAAATACAAAGAAAGTTGAAAAACCTTGCTGTCCGTCTGTAGTTAGAAACCTGTTTCGCGTTTATAATGCGCTCACTTTATTAATCCTTGAGGAAGTGCCGCTTTGCAAAATAAGCTAATCGTAAAAAAATTAGGTCGTCAGGATTACGAACCTGTATGGAAAGCCATGCATAAGTTCACAGACGAACGCACGGATGAAGACGTAGACCAAATTTGGTTGGTTGAACACAACCCAGTTTTCACTCAAGGACAAGCAGGTAAAGCTGAGCATGTATTAAATGCTGGTGATATCCCTGTGATACAAAGCGATCGCGGTGGCCAAGTGACGTACCACGGGCCCGGTCAGTTAGTCGCTTACTTCCTGATAAACATCCGCCGCAAGAAATTCGGAGTGCGTGATTTGGTTACTCATATTGAGAACCTCGTAATCAATACTCTGAAAGCTTACAATATAGATTCAACTGCCCGACCTGACGCTCCTGGTGTTTATGTCGATGGCAAGAAAATCTGTTCACTCGGATTACGAATTCGACGCGGCTGCTCGTTCCACGGGCTAGCACTCAACGTCGATATGGACTTGTCTCCATTCCAACGTATTAACCCATGTGGTTACCAAGGGATGGAAATGGCGCAAGTAAGCCAACTCGGCGGTCCAAGTGAACTAGAAAACGTTGAGCAACAGTTAATACAAGAGCTCGTAGAACTACTCGGCTATGACCAAGTAGACATTCAAGCCACCAGTAACATTACAGCAGAAGCATAAAATCATGAGCAAACCAATCCAAATGGAAAAAGGCGTTAAATATCGTGACGCTGACAAAATGGCATTAATTCCCGTAAAGAATATGCCTGCTGAACAGAAAGAAGTTTTACGTAAGCCTGCATGGATGAAGATTAAACTTCCTTCAGACAGCCATCGTATTCAAGAAATCAAATCTGCAATGCGCAAAAACAACCTGCACTCAGTTTGTGAAGAAGCGTCTTGCCCTAACCTAGCTGAGTGTTTTAACCACGGCACGGCAACGTTTATGATTCTTGGCGCTATCTGTACTCGTCGCTGCCCGTTCTGTGATGTTGCCCATGGTCGACCAAATGCTCCAGAAGCCGAAGAGCCGAAGAAACTGGCTAAGACGATTAAAGACATGAAACTGAAGTACGTTGTAATCACTTCAGTGGACCGCGATGACTTACGTGATGGCGGTGCTCAACACTTTGCTGATTGTAACCGTGAAATTCGCGAGCAAAACCCAAACATTCGTATCGAAACACTGGTTCCGGACTTCCGTGGTCGTATGGACGTTGCGCTTGAACTAATGAAAGACAATCCACCAGATGTTTTCAACCACAACCTAGAGACGGCGCCGCGTCTATACCGTAAAGCGCGTCCAGGTGCGAACTACAAGTGGTCTCTTGATCTGTTAAGAAAATTCAAAGAGCAGCATCCAAACATCCCAACCAAATCAGGTGTGATGATGGGCCTTGGTGAGACGAAAGAAGAGATCGTTCAAGTATTGAAAGATCTTCGTGAACATGGCGTAACAATGCTGACACTAGGCCAGTACCTAGCACCAAGCCGTCACCACTTGCCAGTTGAACGCTACGTGCCGCCTTCTGAGTTTGATGAGTTGAAAGAGATTGCTCTAGAGCTAGGCTTCACTCACGCAGCATGTGGTCCGTTTGTACGTTCTTCTTACCATGCAGACTTGCAAGCACAAGGTATGGAAATTAAGTAATCACGATTGCTTAACGAACAATACAAAGGCGCTGAATTTTATGTTCAGCGCCTTTTTTGTATCGAACAAGCTTGTTCGATACAAAAACAACAAAGCCACTCATTAAGAGTGGCCTTGAACTGCAAGTCTAATCATCTAGATGTTAAATGGTCTACTAGCCAAAAGATGCCCAGATAACCGTTGCGACTAAAATTGGGCACACGAACTTCACATACATTGGCCAAACCTTACCAAACCAACCAAGTTGAAAATCAGGACAACCTTGTTCAAGTTCTTTCACTTTTGAAGCTCGGCTCCATACCCAACCACCAAACACACAGAACATCAGTGCAGCGACTGGTTGAAGGTACTGAGTCGCAATCATCGCAACCATGCCAAACATAGCGGCAAAGTTGTAAACAATCACCACACTGAACAATGCGATAGCACCACCAATTACCCAACTTGTTGGCGTTCGTCTGGTCTTAAAACGCTCACTAACAAGAGCGACAGGGGCTTCCAACATTGAAATCGATGAAGTAAGTGCTGCAATCGTTAGCAATAAGAAGAACACAATTGCGAAGACCTGGCCCAGCATACCTAGGCTATCAAACATCAAAGGCAGAACCGTAAATACTAGGGTATCAGAGCTCAGTAATGAGCCATCTTCAGCATAGATTTGAACACCTTTTTGCATCGCAACAAACATCGCAGGCATCACGACTAAACCCGCAATAAAAGCAACCGCGGTATCAACTAAGGTAACGTTCATTGCCATTTTTGGCAGGTTCTCTTTCTTACTTAAGTAAGAGCCATAAACCAACATCGAGCAACCGCCAATAGTGAGCGAGAAGAAGCCCTGTCCCATTGCCGCCAGAATCAGTTTTCTATCCCACACTTTCTCAAAGTCTGGAACAAGGTAATGTTTTAGGCCTTCCATCGCGCCAGATTGCGTCATGATGTAAACAAACAATAAGCCAAATAACACAAATAGCGCAGGCATTAAACGGGTCGACCATTTCTCGATCCCCTGCTTAACACCGCCCTGAACAATCAAGATAGTCAGTACATAGAATGCGACGGTACCAAAAACATTGCGCTCAACACTGAAGCCTTTAAACCAATCAGCAGCAGCCTCTAGACCAATCAGGTCAGCGACAGCACCTATTAGGAAGCAGATCAACCAACCACCGACAATGCTATAAAACGCTAGCACTGCACTTGGAACACTCAACCCAATCCAACCAACAAATTCACCGACTTTCTTGCCTAACGGGTTTGTAGTCAAAGAACGCATGCTATCGACAGGATTTGCTTGGCCATGTCGACCAATAGCCATCTCAACCACCAGCATCGGGAAAGCAACCACGAAAATCATAATTAGGTAAACAAGCAGAAAAGCACCACCGCCGTTACTGGCGACTTGGGTTGGGAAACCCCAAATATTACCTAAGCCAACAGCAGCACCCGCCGCTGCTAAAATAAAACCCAAACGAGAGCTAAAGTGCTCTCTTGAAGAGGAAGATTGTTGGTCCATATTGCCCGCATCAAAAATCAGTGAACTAGTTTAGAAGTACAGTAATCAAAAGCAATGATAGGCACAACTAATAAATGAGCAATCTTCTAGTTTTTACAACAAATACGCTATTTAGAACCATTAAATTAACAAATAACTGGTCTTATCGTTTACCTAAAAGCAGTAAAGCAAGGTTCAGGACTAGAGAAACAATGGATTGAATTGAGATGATTACTCGTCGTATTGTTCAATTTATACGAACAAAAAGAGCACCAAATGGTGCTCTTGTGACTTATAGTTAGATTCAGATTAGATCGTGAAGACTTGATAGTCTTTTAGGTTCGGAATGATTTCATGCAGCTGTTGCTCTTGTTCTGCCATCTCATCTAGAGAATCACAGAACTCATTCGCTTCCTCTTGCACTTGTTGAGAGTGTTCTTTCATGCGCTCTTCAACTTTAAGCTTTAATGCAGCCATGCTGTCAGCCAATTCAGTTAGGTTTAAGCCACCATCTTGTTTCATTTTTTCTGACATCGCATTAAAAGCGCTAGAGATAAATTCTTGGTTAAAGATCTCCTTAGCCTTCTCGAAATCTTCAGACCAACCATTGGCCATCGAATCAAAACTGTCTGCTGGTAACACTAACTCGCCATCTTTGTAGTAACGAGCTTCCAGTTCAGCAAAGTAGGTTTTCATTGACTCTTTTACATTATCAAATGATTCCGGTGAATCTAGGCTAGCAGCAATGTCATCAATAACATCATTCGCTAACGCTAAACCATCGTTAGCCATTTGTTTCGCTCGTGGTAAGTACTCACTCATTTTTTCGCGGTATTTCTCAATCGCCGCTTGTTGGTCGGCATCAAGCTCAACCTTCTCACCATGGATATATAAGTCGTTGTTACCATCAAAAACGGCAGTATCACCATTCACTTGGTGGATTTCGACTTTCTGGTCATCGATTCGCAATTCATTTTTCAAATCAACTCGACACTGAGCAGCAAAAGTTGGCAGGCTCACAACAGAGATTACCGCTGTTAACGATGCGATTAATACACTGTTCTTCATAAACATTTTGTTTTTCATAAATACATTGTTTTTCATAACATCCTCTCATCAATCTGACAGATTACTATACCCTTGGTATATGCTTCTTTGTCAGAGAAACGTTTTATATATATCCGTTACTCAGTTAGTCGATAGATATTACTTCATAGCAAAACTGTTTATCTGCGACCTTAAACTCAATCTCATCACCGACTTCTTTCCCCATTAGAGCCTGACCAAAAGGTGCATTTTCCGTCACGATAGCAACTTCATTGTTATTCCACGTAACAGAAAGCCCACCGACTCTCGGCCCCATAAAAAAATGTTTATATTGATCATGCTCGTCAATGACCACAACATAGCTGCTCACTGTAATCCTCTCACTATCACGCAGCACTAAGTTACGATAACACTGAATGTCATCTTCACACTCTTGCACTCTTACAGCTTGACCGTGAGCAAGATACGAAGCTTCTAGAGCCAGAGTGTCGTACTTATGCTCAGGCACAGTCTCTTCATCGGTCGCAGCATCAATAGCGCGTTGAGTAGCAGATTGTGCGATACGTAATCGGGATTCGAGTTGCTCTATGATTATTTGGCGAAGCTCAGACTTATTCATACTATTGGGGTGCTTTTCTATAGGAGCTACAGAATAGAATTAGGTACAATCAGGTGCAAGACATTTGATTCATCAAGCGACGCAATCATCAATAGGCGCCCGCTTTAACATCAATACGACACTTAATAACTCAGGTAGAACATAAATGATTGAGCAGAAGCTAAAACAAGTATTCGGATTCGACTCACTGCGTAATGGGCAAAAGCAAGTCATTGATAATGTTCTATCTGGTCACTCGACTGCCGCTATATTCCCAACAGGCTCAGGCAAGTCGCTTTGCTACCAATTGCCAGCACTAGAGTTGCCGCACTTAACCTTAGTGATATCACCATTGTTAGCCTTAATGAAAGACCAGCTCAGCTTCTTACACAGTAAGGGAATAAGCGCGGCTGCAATCGAATCAAGCCAAGACAGACAAACCACACAACAGGTGATGCAATCCGTGCGTAACGGCGATACTAAAATCCTAATGATCTCTGTTGAGCGCTTGAAGAACGAACGCTTTCGTCAGTTTATCTCCCAAGTTCCCATCTCTATGCTCGTAGTTGATGAAGCACACTGTATATCAGAATGGGGACACAACTTCAGACCAGACTACCTGAAGCTTCCCCAATACCAAAAGCAGCTCAATATTCCACAAGTACTGCTACTGACAGCTACTGCGACGACATCGGTTATCCAAGATATGAAGTCGAAGTTTGAAATTGATGAGGAACGCGTTGTGGTTACGGGTTTCTATCGTCAAAACCTCGACCTGTCGATTCAACCTTGCGAACAAACCAGCAAACTAGAAACCTTGTGCAATGTCGTTAACCAAGCTTCTCTAGCTCCGACTATTGTTTATGTCACCCTTCAACAGACAGCAGAGATGGTGGCTCAGCAACTCCGTAATGCTGGCGTTAATGCCGTGGCTTACCATGCCGGTCTTAAGCCTGAAAACAGAGATGCCATTCAGCATCAATTCATGAACGATGACGTGAACTGCATCGTGGCAACCATTGCTTTTGGTATGGGTGTCGATAAGTCCAACATTCGCCGAGTGATTCACTTTGACTTACCGAAATCGATCGAAAACTACTCGCAAGAGATAGGCAGAGCCGGCAGAGATGGTCAGCCTTCAGAATGTATTCTTCTCGCCAACAAATATGGTCTAAGTACACTAGAGAACTTCGTTTTTGGTGATACGCCAGACAACATATCAATTCAAACGGTCTTAAAAGAAATATACGAAAACCAAAACATTGCGGCTTCTGGCGCAAACCAATGGGAAATCATGCTCAACCAATTATCGCGTGAGTCCAACATTCGTCAGTTACCACTTAAAACGCTACTGGTGTATCTCGAAATTGAAGGCGTGATTGAGCCTAAATACAGCTACTTTGCTGACTACAAATTTAAATTCATACGTACTAAGCAGCAGATCACCGAACAATTCCAAGGCGAACGTCGTCATTTTGTGGAAGCGATTTTCCAATGTTCTCCTCAAGCAAGAGTATGGTGCCAAGTCGACTTCGACGCACTGTGGACACACTTCCAGACTGATCGTCAGCGTGTGATTGCGGCAATCGATTACTTCAATGAACAAGGTTGGATTGAGTTGGAAAGTAAGCAGATCACAGATGTGTATGCGATCCACAACACCACTGAAGACATGATGCAGTTATCGGAACGTCTAACTGAATTGTTTAAGGAAAAAGAGAACAGTGAGATAAACCGCCTTAACCAAATGCTGAGCTTCTTTGAGGCTGATACCTGCCTAAGCTCTCGCCTTGCGAGTTACTTCGCCGATGATAAAGCGCCAGCCAAGTGTGGTCACTGCTCAGTATGTCGCGGTCAAGTAGCAATATTACCAACCGTTGATGTTGAGCCTATTGATGATGAAACGGTAATGACATGGACCCATGAGTTCATTTCCGCAAGCCAACAATTGATCACCGACGAAGCCATTACTCGTTTTCTATGCGGAATCGCAACTCCACTTTCAACTAAGCTTAAAGCCAGCAAAATGGTTGGATACGGAAAGCTAGAGCAACAACCATTCAGTGATACCTTAGCGCGAGTTAAACAACTTCCTAGATAAGGCATATCACGTATTGATATAGAAGCTGGCTAGGCTGTGGAGTCTAGTCGGTATTCAAACTCTAGCACTTCCAGCAACACCTCTAAACCTAAACTCTCAGCGCCTTTCCCTAAAAGAAACTCAACTGACGCATTTGGTCTTTGGGTTGTAGCATTACGCTTAAACCAAGCAGGCGAATTTCTCGCCCTTGCTGCCTTTTGAGTATCTCACTCAACAGTTCTTTAAAGTGCTCTCGATCGAGAGAGGCGTGTATGTGCTCGATAGTGGTTTGCTGGAAGTCGGCAAACTTGAGCTTAATGCCCTGCTTGATGATAGCTTTACTTGGGCTAGCTTTCTCTAGACGTGCTTCAAGCTCAGGAAAAAGCTTGTCTTCTATTACTTGCCAACATTCTGCGTAAGTAGAAATATTCTGAGTAAAAGTTCGCTCTACGCCTACTGATTTTCGTTCACGCTCAATAATAACTTCTCTGTCATCAATACCATGGCTGCGCTTCCAGAGTGATGCGCCTTGACGGCCAAACCTGAGCAATAGATCTCGATAGTCAGATTCCTTAATGTCCTTACAAGTAAAGAAGCCAGCTTGATGGAGCTTTTCAATACTGACCTTGCCAACGCCTGGGATTTTTTCGAGTGGCAATTCATCTATCACTGATTGTACGTCTTGTGGAGGTATTACAAACTGACCATTGGGCTTATTCAGATCCGAGGCCACCTTCGCCAAAAATTTAATCGGCGCAATACCAGCAGAAGCGGTCAGGTTAAGTTCATTCCAGATATCGCGACGAATTGATTCGGCAATCAGTGTTGCCGAGCCACGACACAGCGTCGAATCCGTGACATCAAGAAAAGCTTCATCTAAAGACAGAGGTTCAATGATGGATGTATATCGAGAAAAAATCTCGCGAATCTTTTTCGATATCTCGACGTAGACCGACATCCTACCAGGAACAACCAACAGATTGGGACAAAGCTGCAGCGCCTTTCCCGTCGGCATTGCAGAACGAATACCAAACTTGCGAGCTTCGTAATTACAGGTACTCAAAACGCCACGCTGCTTTTCATGCCCCCCGACTGCAAGTGGTCGATTTCGGTAAGCAGGATTATCTCTCATTTCAACAGCTGCGTAAAAACAGTCCATATCAACGTGGATTATCTTTCTTACTTTCTCTTCACCCGCACTACACATCTAGGAATAACCCAATCTTACAACTGTACTTATAAACAGTATAATCAATTATTCTCAGATTTAAAATGATCTGGAGCCCAGCTAAATAGCTTTAACTTCATTAGCCACTTACTATTCTGATAGTATTGTTAGAGAGTATTTAACCTATAAGTAGGGATAACTTTTGAGTGATAAAATACTAGTAGTCGAAGATAGTCGTGCATTCAGAAACTACCTGTACCAGCAATTGAAAAATGATGGCTATGAGGTTGCGCTGGCTGAATCAGTGGCTGAAGCTGAAGCTATCTTAGAACAAGATACGGATTTCTTGTGCGCGGTGCTCGATTACTGCTTACCCGATGGTCAAGATGGCGAGATCATTGATTTGGTACTCGGCTATCAACAAAAAATTATAGTCCTAACCGGCATGTTCAACAACACACTTCGAGAACAAGTACTCGCGAAGGGTGTGATTGATTACATCCTCAAAGACAGCATGTCATCAGTCAGTTATTTGCTTCCTTTGGTTAATCGAATCTCAAATAACCGATATCATAAAGCCTTGGTTGTTGATGATTCTGCGGTTGTTCGTCGATATGTAGTGCAACTTCTTGAGCACCAATATATTCAAACGATTCAAGCGGAAGATGGCGAACAAGCACTAGAGCTTCTCCAAAACGACCCCGACATCACTTTCGTCGTTACCGATCATGACATGCCAAACAAAGATGGCATTTCGATGACCCGTGACATTCGAGTACACCATGATCGTAATCAACTCGCTATTCTTGGGCTATCTGGCAGTGACGACCGAACCATGACAGCTCGTTTCCTTAAGGCTGGTGCCAACGACTTCCTTTACAAGCCATTTAACCAAGAAGAGTTTTTCTGCCGTATTCATCAGCTACTCGATATGAAAGAGGCCACCAATGAACTATTTCGTCATGCAAATGAAGATGCTCTGACCGGGCTTTGGAACCGTCGTTATCTATTCAATCAAACATGTAAAGGCTGCGAACATCGCAGCATCGCCATGATGGATATAGACTTCTTTAAAAAGGTGAATGATACCTACGGTCATGATGGTGGCGATGCGGTACTCATTGAAGTCGGAAAGATCATCAAAAATCATTTTAAAGATGATGTCGCCGTTCGTTTCGGCGGTGAAGAGTTCTGCATTCAATCATGCCGACCATTTGAAGAATTTGTCGACACGCTAGAGTCAATGAGGATTGCGATACAAAACCAAGAAGTTATTCATGACTCACAACGGATTAAAGTCAGCATGAGTATCGGGTTAAGCGACTTAGTTGGCAGTTTGGATGAGCAAATAAAAGCCGCGGACGAACTACTTTATACTGCAAAAGAACAAGGTAGGAACCAACTGGTCTTTGCGCGCAATAACATGCAAATCGACCACTAGAAATTCGTTTTTGTTTCCGTTTTTAGCATTCCAAAATAGACAGTTCACTCAAACAAAAAAAGCTCAAGACGATAATCTTGAGCTTCTTATTCTAAGGGCATAGACAACTCTATTCCCCTATGACTGTCACCAATTAAGCGATACGGTCTTTACTCCAAGCCGCTTCTTTTTGTTGACGTTCTGCCAGTTTCTCTTCACGGTATGCTTCACGTGCTTCACGTTTTTTACGCGCATCACAAGGTTCAGGGCAGTTACATACTTTATCAATACCAACAGCACCTAAGCCACCACAGCTACCTTTCACAACTTTCTTTTGGATAATATAGCCAATTGACATCGCTGCGATTACTGCAAGAAAAACACCAAATGTAATCAGAAATGTATTCATAATTATCTCGCTTACCTTATTTACCTAAGTATGGCTTAAATGCTTCTGAAGCAATTTCTTTAAAGCCATCAGCTGTTTTTACCACCATGAACACTGGGATGTTATGTTGGTTTGCGACTTCCAGTCCTTTTTCTTCACCTAAGACCATAAGGCCAGTAGATAAACCGTCTGCAGTCATTGAAGACGGGTTTAAAACAGTCACTGAAACCACTTTGTGATGAAGCGGCTTACCTGTTTCTGGGTTGATGATGTGTGAATAACGAACACCATCACGCTCAAAATAGTTTCGGTAGTCGCCAGACGTTGCGATCGCCATATCACCAGGCTCGATGATCTCTTGAATGTTGCGCTCGTCAACACTTGGCTTCTCGATGGCGATACGCCAACCCACACTTTCACGGTTTAAGCCCTTCAAACGGATTTCACCGCCCACTTCTACCATGTAGTTATGAATGCCAATTGAATCGAGGTAGTCAGCAACGACATCCACGCCCCAACCTTTTGCGATAGTCGAAAGGTCAACATACAAGTTAGGCAAATCTTTGCTTAGCTTATTACCTTCAACGCTTAAGTGGTGAATACCAATCTTAGCCTTACGAGCCGCAAGCTCTTCGTCTGATGGAACCACTTCAGGACGTGCTTCTGGACCAAAACCCCACAAGTTAACTAATGGACCAACCGTCACATCCAACGCACCTTCAGTAAGACCGTTCAAACGAATCGCTTCTTTCACAACGATAGCGGTTTGTTCAGATACTTCGAATGCGTCCGCACCTTTGTGTTGGTTGAAACGGCTCAGCTCTGAATCTTCACGGTAAGTCGACATTTGATCATTAACTTCTTCAAGTAGACGATCGATCTCGGTATGAACTTCTTTAGACTCAGGAAATTCATCGCCATTGATGTACTTAATGTTATAACTGGTCCCCATTGTCGGACCACTTAAATGCACTTGCTCTCTTGCCTGCTCACAGCCCGCAAGAAAAATCAAAGAAGTTAATGCAACAAGCCAAATTCTCACTTGCTTACTCCTGTCTAATGTTGAGGATTTATATAAGGAAAAATAAGAGTGAAAAATAGGTATTTTAAATGCCTTACTCTTTCTTATATAAGCCAGTTTGTTGTCACGAGTAGTCTTAGAAAAACAAATGGCTGACTCGTAAGAGTCAGCCATAATATCAATCACTTAAATGGATTAACCACCGAAGTCATCTAGTAGGATGTTTTCATCTTCTACACCAAGATCTTTCAGCATGCCGATCACAGCCGCGTTCATCATTGGTGGACCACACATGTAGTACTCACAGTCTTCAGGAGCTTCGTGATCCTTCAGGTAGTTTTCGTACAATACGTTGTGGATGAAACCAGTGTAACCGTCCCAGTTGTCCTCAGGTTGAGGATCAGACAGAGCACAATGCCACACGAAGTTTTCGTTTGCAGCCGCTAGGCCGTCGAAGTCTTCAATGTAGAACATCTCACGCTTAGAACGTGCACCGTACCAGTAAGACATCTTACGAGTAGAGTTAAGACGCTTAAGTTGGTCGAAGATATGTGAACGCATTGGCGCCATACCTGCACCACCACCGATGAATACCATTTCATTGTCTGTGTCTTTAGCAAAGAACTCACCAAATGGACCAGAAATAGTACATTTGTCGCCTTCTTTAAGAGACCAGATATATGAAGACATCACACCAGGAGCTACGTCAGGGTTGTTTGGCGGCGGAGTTGCGATACGCACGTTAAGCTTGATGATGCCTTTCTCTTCTGGGTATGAAGCCATAGAGTAAGCACGGATCGAATGCTCTTTAACGATAGACTCGTAACGGAACAAGTTGAACTTATCCCAGTCACCACGGTATTCCTCAGGAATATCGTAATCTGCGTATTTCACGTGATGTGGTTCAGCTTCAATCTGAATGTAACCACCCGCGCGGAACGGAACTTCTTCACCTTCAGGGATAGCTAGAGCCAATTCTTTGATGAAAGTAGCTTCGTTATCGTTAGAGATAACAGTACATTCCCACTTCTTCACACCAAAGATATCTTCGTCTAGTTCAATCTCCATGTCAGTTTTCATAGCAACTTGACATGCTAGACGTTCGCCTTCGCGAGCTTCACCTTTTGTGATGTGATCAAGTTCAGTTGGAAGGATGTCGCCACCACCAGACTTAACTTTTACCCGACACTGACCACAAGAGCCACCGCCACCACAAGCAGAAGATACGAAGATACCAGCGCCAGCTAGGGCACCAAGTAGCTTGCTACCAGGCTGAGTAACGATCGCCTTTTCAGGGTCGCCGTTTACAGCAATAGTGATGTCACCTGATGGTACTAGCTTAGACTTAGCGAAAAGAATCACTAGTACTAGAGCCAATACAATAATGGTAAACATCGCTACGCCAAGAATAATGCTTTGCATTTGTTATTCCTTATTACTGGGTGCTTACCCTACAGTTGAACACCAGAGAAAGACATAAAGCCTAACGCCATCAGACCAACAGTAATGAACGTGATACCAAGGCCACGAAGACCTGGAGGTACGTCAGAGTACTTCATCTTCTCACGGATACCCGCAAGAGCAACGATAGCTAACATCCAACCCACACCAGAACCGAAGCCGTAAACAACAGATTCAGCAAAGTTGTAGTCGCGAGTTACCATGAAAGATACACCACCAAAGATTGCACAGTTAACTGTGATCAGTGGAAGGAAGATACCTAGTGCGTTATACAAAGGTGGGAAGAAACGGTCTAAAACCATCTCTAGGATTTGTACAAGTGCCGCGATAACACCGATGAATGCGATGAAGTTAAGGAAACTTAAATCGACACCTTCAACAAGCGCGTTTTCTTTCAGGATGTGTGTGTAAACAAGGTTGTTTACAGGAACAGCGATTGTAAGTACTACAACTACCGCAACACCAAGACCAAAAGAAGTTTTAACTTTCTTAGAAACCGCTAGGAATGTACACATACCTAGGAAGAAAGAAAGCGCCATGTTTTCGATGAAAATCGATTTAACTAGCAGACTAATATAATGTTCCATGACTACCTTACCCCTTCGCTTCTACTTGTTCTGGTTTGAACACACGAATTGCCCAAATCAAGAAACCAATTAGGAAGAATGCTGAAGGTGCTAGAAGCATCAAGCCGTTTGGCTGATACCAACCACCGTTGCTCACTAGAGGTAGTACTTCCATATCAAATAGTTTGCCAGAGCCAAGAAGCTCACGGAAGAAACCAACAGTGATCAATACGAAACCGTAACCAAGACCGTTACCAAGGCCATCGATGAAAGATGGGATTGGTGCAGACTTCATTGCGAATGCTTCAGCACGGCCCATTACAATACAGTTAGTAATGATTAGGCCAACGAATACAGATAGCTGCTTAGAGATATCGTATAGGTATGCTTTAAGCACTTGGTCTACCACGATTACTAATGATGCGATAATTGCCATCTGAACGATGATACGCACACTGTTCGGAATGTGGTTACGGATCAAAGAAACGAAGAAGTTAGACAGAGCAGTAACGAACATTACCGCGATAGTCATAACAAACGCTGTTTCTAGTTTAGTGGTTACCGCAAGAGCAGAACACACACCAAGAACCTGTAGCGCGATTGGGTTGTTGTCCAACACCGGCGCTAAGATGCTCTTTTTAATTTCTTTTGCACTAGACATTAGTTCAGACCTCCGTCACGAACTTTTGCTAGGAACGGACCAAAGCCCATATCACCTAACCAGAAGTCAAATGTATGTTGAACACCAACACTTGTTAGTGTTGCACCAGAAAGGCCATCTACACCGTGCTCAGAACCTTGAGGAGCGCCACCTTTAACAACCTGAATAGCAGGTTTGTGGTTTTCGTCGAATAATTTCTTACCAACGAATTGAGCGCGCCAAGATGGGTTCTCAACTTCACCACCAAGTCCAGGAGTTTCACCTTGCTCGTAGTAAGTGATACCAGAAACCGTGTTGCCATCAGTTTCTACCGCAACGAATGCGTACATCATTGACCATAGGCCGTTACCGTGAACAGGGATGATAACTTTAGAAGTTTCAGCGCCATCTTTCACTAGGTATACAGTACCCGTGTTAGCACGACGAATGATCTTAGCGATGTCATCTTCAGCTGAAAGCTTGATTGACTGAGCTGGATCTTTTGCCGCTTTACGTTGGTCGTATGCAGCAGCGTCGCCGTCAACGAAATCGCCAGTAGCGAAATCAACTAGACGAGGTTCGATGTTCTCTGCGTAGAGTGCTGGGATATCACCTGCAAGCTCAATACCCGCAACTTCAAGGATCTTAGTTTGCTGATCCAGAACTGCGTTAGCTTGCTGCTTAGGTTTAAGAACAACTGCAGCTGTTGAAACGATGATTGAGCACACTAGGCTCAATGCGATAACAACAAACAGCGTCTTTTTAATGCTATCGTTATTACTTGCCATAGCGCGCTAGTCTCCGCTTAATGTTCTTCTCGATTACAACGTGGTCAAACAGAGGAGCAAATAGGTTTGCGAATAGAATCGCAAGCATCATGCCTTCTGGGTATGCAGGGTTAACTACACGAATCATTACACACATTGCGCCGATTAGGATGCCGTACCACCACTTACCTTTATTGGTAAATGAAGCTGATACTGGGTCAGTCGCCATGAAGAACATACCGAATGCGAAGCCACCTAGAACTAGGTGCCAATGCCAAGGCATGCTGAACATTGCGTTAGTATCAGAACCGATCACGTTGAACAGTGTAGACACAGCAATCATACCGATCATTACACCAGCAATGATGCGCCATGAAGCGATACGCATGTAAACGATCATCGCTGCACCAATCATAAGTGCTAGAGTTGATACTTCACCGATAGAACCTGGGATGTTACCAATGAATGCGTCCATCCAAGTGATTGCTTCACCTGATGTCACGTTCATTAGTGCGCTACCGCCGCCTTGAGCCCATTGGCTAAGAGCAGTTGCACCAGAGAAACCATCTGCAGCAGTCCAAACTACGTCACCTGAAATCTGTGCAGGGTATGCAAAGAATAGGAACGCACGGCCAGCAAGTGCAGGGTTCAGGAAGTTACGACCCGTACCACCGAAGATCTCTTTCGCTACTACAACACCGAAGGTAATACCTAGTGCTGCTTGCCATAGAGGAAGCGTTGGCGGAACGATAAGCGCAAATAAGATAGAAGTAACAAAGAAACCTTCGTTTACTTCGTGCTTACGCACCATACAGAACAGAACTTCCCAGAAACCACCAACGATGAATACCGTTGCGTAGATAGGTAGGAAGTATGTAGCACCAAGTAGCATCTTGCTGCCAACACCTGCATCGGGCCCTAAGGAGGCTCCAAGCATTTCGGTTAGCCAGTAGTGCCAGTTACCACTGATAACAGATGCTAGTTCAGCGCCTGCGTACATATGGTTAAGTGCAGCGATAGCTTGGCCACCCGCGTTGTACATACCCCAGAACATTGCTGGGAATACCGCGAACCAAACCATGATCATGATACGTTTTAAATCAACGCTATCACGAACGTGTGAGCTTTTCTTTGTGATAAGACCTGGCGTGTAAAACACTGTCGCTGCTGCTTCGTAAAGCGCAAACCACTTCTCGTGTTTACCACCTGGCTCAAAATGATGCTCGATGTCTTCAAGAAACTTTTTAAGGCCCATGAAAATTACCCTTCCTTCTCAATCGTATCTAGGCATTCACGAAGTAGTTGACCGTACTCGTACTTACCTGGACATACAAAGGTACACAATGCTACATCTTCTTCGTCTAGTTCTAGCGCACCAAGTGCTTGAGCACTATCAATGTCGCCTGCACATAGATCACGAAGCAGCAATGTAGGTTCCATATCTAGAGGCATTACGCGCTCGTAGTTACCAATTGGAACCATTGAGCGGTCACTACCGTTTGTCGTCGTTGTCATGTTGAACAACTGACCTTTAAACAGGTGACCAAGGAATGAACGAGTAACAGAGAACTTGTTCTTACCAGGCATAGCCCAGCCGAATAGCTCTTTATCACGACCTTCACGTAGAACAGAAACTTGCTGATGGTAACGACCAAGGAAAGCATGTGGACCTGTTGCTTCAGTACCCGTAAGTACAGAACCAGAAATCACACGAACTTCGCCTGGCATTAACTCGCTGTCTGTCAACTCTTCAAGGCTAGCACCAATTTGAGTACGAACTAGACGTGGGTTATTCACCACTGGACCAGCCAGAGAAACAACACGCTCAGAGTAAATCTCACCAGTAAGGAAAAGCTTACCGAATGCGATAACATCTTGGTAGTTAATGCTCCACGCTACATTTTGTGCATTTACCGGATATAGGTAATGCACATGCGTGCCTGCAAGACCTGCAGGGTGTGGGCCATCAAAAACATGTTCTTCAACGTTAGACTGAGCTGAACGAGGTAAGCTAGTACCTTTTTTACAAACGTACACTTTACCGTTAGTCAGAGTTGAAAGAAGATCTAAACCAGCAACGAAAGCATCAGACTGCTCGTTAATGATTAATTCTGGCTCAGCTGCTAGCGGATTAGTATCCATAGCAGTAACGAAAATAGCCTGAGTTTCAGAATCAACTGCTGGAACCTTGCTGAACGGACGAGTTCGCAAAGCGGTCCATGCGCCAGACTCAACTAACTGAGTTTTAACCGTTTCACGGTCAAGACTTACTAGTTGGTTAGCTTCATAGCTATTGAACGTGATTTGCTCATTGCCTGCTACTTCAATCACTACTGATTGAAGAACACGCTTAGCACCACGGTTCACTTCAATAACTTTACCGCTTGCTGGAGAAGTAAATACAACACCTGGGTTCTTTTTATCTGCAAAAAGAACTTGGCCTTTCTTCACTTCATCACCAACGCGAGCATGCATCGTAGGACGCATACCAACGTACTCTTCGCCAAGCAAGGCGACTTTAGTGATGGACTTACCATCATTAATCACCTGGGATGGAGTTCCTGCGATAGGAAGATCCAAACCCTTCTTTATTGTAATCATACGCACTTGCACTACTTTATCGGGAAAAAGATTCTTTTAATTGCGTAAATTCGGGACGTTTTAAAATCGCCCTTAGACACGACATTACAGTGTCCGGTTTTGGTAAATTAGAGATACCAAAATCGCAACATTACATTAATAAACTCATCACAAAGATTATGTGAGATTTATCAGGTGCCGTATTCTAGCATTTTTTGACAACTTGATGCCATGACCAATAACTTGAATACGGCCTTAATTTGGTGAGATTTGAAGCATATGGACTCTCAAATATGTATAAATTTGACGAGCCGCACAGATAAAATGGCTTTTGAATCGTGTTTTAAACAAGAGATTAATACTCTGTCACAAACTAATATTTTACGAGTTATGTTGAAACACTGTTAATAAAAACATTACTCATTGTGGGTATTTAAAGACGCCTAATTTGACATCAATTTGAGTGATATAAACCCTAAAAACACATCAGCCTGGCGATAAAAAAGGCAGCATCGCCACCTCTTCTATCAGTTAGTTTTATTACTTACCACCGCCCATACACATAGGGCTGTCTGGCACGTTATCGAGTTGCTTCATCCATTCATCTTTTGTATAAGTGTGAATAGATAGTGCGTGAATATTATTCGCTAGCTCTTCTGAAAGTGCTTTATTTACCGCTCGATGACGACCAATAAGGCGCAAGCCTTCAAACGCATCGCTGACAACAATCACTTTAAAATGACTCTCAGAACCAGCCGGAACATTGTGCATGTAGCTCTCATTGACCACGTTTAAATGACTTGGTGAAAACTCATTGTGCAATTTTGTTTCGATAACTTCTTGGATCATTATGATTCCTTAATAACGTATTGGCATTATCTGTGGGGGAAGTATAAACCCTAACTGGTCGACTGTCTGAGTATTTCATAACGAACGACTTAGGTTTGGTTGAGTTTTTTCTATCTTGTTCAGGCTGCATTTGAGACAATATCTTTGTTATTTCTTACATAAGTATCTCAAGCTATGAAAACCGAACTTACTCTTCTCGATAGAACTTTGACCTTACATCGTTTCCCCAACCGTTCAAATGAAACCCTTCAAGCTTGGGATGCGGGCGACGAATACATTATTAGTCACGTTGAAGAGATGAATCTTGAACCTGGCAAACACATCCTGATCATGAACGATAGCTTTGGTGCCCTGTCGGCATGGTTCTCTAAAGATCATGATGTCACCATGATGAGCGACTCGTTTATCTCTCATCGCGGTGCGCTAAAAAACTTGCAGCGCAATCAAAGTAACCGTGTGAACTTCCTGAATACGATGGATGATATCCCACACGGTATCGACCTTGTGATCATGCAACTACCGAAAACAAACCGTCATCTAGTATGGCAATTGAGCCAACTACGCCAAGCGTTGCCAGAAGGCTGCCAAGTCATCAGTGTAAACAAAGTAAAAGACATCCACACATCTACACTTAATATTTTCGAAAAATACCTAGGTGAAACCAAAACTTCTCTAGCGAAGAAGAAACATCGCTTGGTTTTCTCTTCACCAAATTGTCAGCCGCTTCAAACGGTCGAACCTTTTGTTGAATGGGATGTCGACGGTGAAGATATTCGCCTGAAAAATTTACCGAACGTTTACTCAGGCGAGGCACTCGATCAAGGCGCTCGCTATATGCTAGAGCACATCCCTCAAGATCCTGAACTGCGTCATATCATCGACCTAGGTTGTGGCAACGGTGTATTGAGTGTAAAAGCTGGGCAATTAAACCCACAAGCACGTATCACCTGTGTTGATGAAAGCTTTATGGCAGTGGAATCAGCGCGCCAAAATATTAAGGATAACCTTGGCGAAGAAGGTAATTTCCAGTTCATCGCCAATAACTGTTTAGATGGTTTTAAGAAAAACAGCACTTACTTAGTTATGTGTAACCCTCCGTTCCACCAACAACAAGCGATTACAGATCACATTGCATGGCAAATGTTCTGTGATGCAAAGCATGTTCTTAGCAACGGAGGCAAATTAATTGTTATTGGTAACCGACACCTCGGATACGATGTCAAACTAGCAAGACTATTTGGTGAAGCAAACGTTGAAACGCTTGAACTGAACCAGAAATTTGAGATATTACAAGCAACAAGAGAACCTGCGAATTTTAATAAATAAGCAGAAATGACGTCACAAGAATTTAAGATACCGAGCTCCTGGTGTGAATTTAGAAAGGATAAAGGAATGAAAAAACTGATTTTGGCTGCTTCTATTTTAGCTTTGACAGCATGTTCAGCCCCTCAGCAAGAACAGATCAACGTAATGCCAGAAGCTTCACTAAGCTCAAGCAACCTTGTACAAGGCAAAACATACACACTAACCAGTAAAGATGTTCGTGCCGCTCAATATGTTGCATTGGTTGATAGTGGCCGTTCAAACATTCAGCCAATTCACGCTAAGCAAAACATGCGTATTTCTCTAGAAAACGCTATTGCTCAACAATTGGAGTCTCAAGGTTTTCGTGCAAGCGTAAACAGTGAAAACTCAATTGTTTTAGAGATTCAAGAAGCGCTTGTTACCGTCAAGCACACCATCATGGAAAACCAAATGGATGGTAAAGTAACACTTGAAGTAACCGCTGAAACGCCTGAAGGCAAGCTAGTTAAGACATTCAATGGTACAGCAACTCGCACAGGTGCATTAAGTGCATCAAATGACGATATCGCAATGGTACTAAACGATGTTATCGACTTAGTTCTTAAAGAGATTGCCAATGACCAAGAGCTGCAAACTTACATGAAGGAACGTTTCTAATGGGGCGCATTCTATCTTCTATCGCATTGATGCTGGTGAGCGTGAGCGTTTGGGCTGGTCCTAAAGTGAACGTAGAAACAACATTAGGCGGCTTCACTATCGAGCTAAACCAAGAGCAAGCACCGGTTAGTGTTGATAACTTTCTGAAATATGTTGCTGACGGTAGCTACGAAGGCACTCAGTTTCACCGTGTGATCCCGGGCTTTATGGCTCAGGGTGGTGGCTTCGATCAAGATATGAAGCAATTAGCAACTTATGCGCCTATCAAAAATGAAGGCAGTAATGGCCTGAAGAATGATACTGCAACGATCGCAATGGCTCGCACCAATGCACCAGATTCTGCAACTCGCCAGTTCTTCATTAACTTTGCAGACAACGATTTCTTAAACGCGAAAGGCGGTAATCCTGGTTACGCTGTGTTTGGTAAAGTAACCGATGGTTTTGACGTTGTTCAGAAGATGGCAACAATTCCAACCAAGCGAATGGGCCGCATGTCAGACATTCCTGTCGACCCAATCGTCATCACTAAAGTGACCCTTCTTAAGTAATCCAATGTAACGCCCTTATTCTTAAGGGCGTTTTCTATACAAGGACGCCCCATGTCATCAGGCACCCCCTCTCTTTCTTGGATGCAAACTTTCCGCAGCTACTTAGACAAACGTCTACTTTGGGTGTTTATGCTCGGTTGTTCGAGTGGCTTCCCATGGGTTCTGATTGGATCCAACATGTCTGGTTGGCTAAAAGATGCCGGTTTAACTCGTGCTGCGATCGGTTATTTCGGCAGTGTGTTTGCTGTCTATGCTATTAACTTTTTATGGGCACCGTTGGTAGACCGAGTCAAACTGCCAGTTTTACACGCGATATTAGGCCAACGACGCAGTTGGATATTCTTGTGCCAAAGCTTGGTATTGATCTGTACCCTGTTCATTGCTGGAGTAAACCCAGCCAATGACTTGATGTTCACCTCTATGCTTGCTCTCGGAATAGCTATCGCCTCAGCAACTCAAGATGTCGCAATAGATGCCTTCCGTATTGATTCATTTCCAAAATCGGAAGCATCAAAGTTGCCACAAGCATCCGCAATGGCCGTGATGGGATGGTGGACTGGCTATTCTCTTCCAGGTTATCTTGCTTTTATCAATGCTGACTCAATCGGTTGGAATGGTGTGTATTACGGTATGGCTGGTGTGGTTGTCGTGTTAATGCTGTTTACTCTTTTTGTCGGAGAACCCAATACACAACGTGAAGCATTGCAAGAGCAAGCACAACAACGTCACAACAGAGTTGTCGGTTCAAAAGTCGTCGCTTGGTTCAGCGTTACAGTGCTAGAACCGTTTTATGATTTCTTCAAACGAAACGGAGTTCAAGTTGCCATCACCCTTCTACTGTTTGTGTTCCTATTTAAGATAGGTGAAGCCTTCTTGGGTAGAATGTCTATCACCTTCTATAAAGAGATAGGCTTTAGCAATGAACAGATTGGCCACTACTCTAAGTTAATCGGTTGGGGCGCGACGATATTCTTCACCTTGCTAGGCAGTATCTTCAATGTGAAATTCGGTATTGTACGCGGGCTAATGATTGGTGGCATCGCAATGGCAGCCAGCAACCTAATGTTTGCGTGGATCGCTCAGGCAGGCCCTAGTGAAACTCTGTTCTTGGCAACTATCATTGTCGACAACTTCACAACCGCCTTTTCGACGGTAGCATTTGTCTCTTTCTTAACCTTACTGACTGGTCAAGCTTTCTCAGCAACGCAATATGCCTTATTAGCATCCTTAGGCAATTTCGGTAGAACAACACTGGCTTCATTCAGTGGCGAGCTCGTCGATTACCTCAATGATTGGTCAACCTTCTTTATACTGACGTCATTAATGGTGATTCCGAGTTTGATCATGCTCTATTCGCTACGCCACTTTTTCACTAATTTATTAGAAAAAGCGAAAAACAACCACGAATAAAAGAAAAAGAAAGCAAAAGAGAAGAGGGGAGCATTGAGCTACCCTCTTCTCTTTTCTATTTTCTATTTTCTATTTTCTATTTTCTATTTGCAGACGCTTAACGGATTAATCTGTAGTTTCACTTACTATTAAGTTAAATCCCGTTCCCATCGAATCATCAATCGCCACTACTTGATACACAACACCGTTAACTAAGGTCGCAGGCGCGGAGTCAATAGCAACAGTAGATGGATCGCCAGCCACCGTAATCGTCACATAGTAAGTTCCCGCAGCTACATAAATACCATTCGCGAAATCTTTGAATTTCACATTACTCAACGCAGGCGTACTTCCAGAAATTCCCACGTTCTCGGTTAAATAAATATCAACCGAAGCTGCAATTGGATTAGCTGCAGCATGAGTAATGTTCAATACTGCACTGGTTGCAACAGAGCGTCGATTTTCTGGAACAACTAGCGCTTCCAAATTGAGAGGACTTACCGTCCCCACGGCATAGATGCTGTAATCCATTCCGGCAAACACCGCTAAACCGTCAACATCAATGAATGTTGGAGAGGTGGTTGCTGTTTCATAAATATCGATATCGTAACTGCCTGCTGCCAAATCTAAGAAGCCACGAACTTCTTTAAACATTAGAGCATCAAGAGGAGCAAACTTAGCCGAGTTTACAAACACATCCACAGAGGGTGCACCATCAACTAAATGCCCTACTCTCACTTCTGCAGATTCTGCCATGTCGTAAATTATAGATGAACTTTTGCCATCCATTACCATCAGCTTCACCGGAGACGTACTGGTTGAATCCGCTCTTGGAACTGCCGCAATAGTTAACTCGCTACCGCCAGACAGAGTGATTTCTCCAGAGTCAAAAGCAATAGCACTTCCACTCACGGTTTCTAATCTCACACGATATTGACCAGCAGGAATATTGAGCACATCGGTAAATCCTTTGTATCCCAAAGTTCCAATCGGTGCGCCTAGAGGATCATTCGGTGCTGTAACGTATAGATTCACATCACCAACTCCAGTTGCCGCGTGAACAACTTGCACATCCAAACTCGAACTCGTCGCCGTGCCTGCTGCAGGTCGTGTCACAACGAGAGCCTCAACTGGGTTGTTGGAACCGTCAGCATCACCGACCACCATCACCGTGTAATCTAAATCACCGCTTAAATCGAACTGGCTTGGCGGAATCACTGTCGCCACACCATCTCCAGGGAGTTGAACATCGACCTGTAGAGTTGTCTGGCCTTGATTGACCGAGGTATATCCAGATGCCTGAGCATAATCAACCCCAGTCCAACGAGCCTGACTATTAATTAGCACATTAGCTAGTGGAGCATCTGGCGATGCGTGAACAGCTTGCAGCTGGGTTGTTGGTTGATCGTCATCATTACACCCTACAATGAATAGGGCTGACAACGCTACAGCGAGTATAGGTGAATATTTCATTGGTCTTCTCTCCAAAAAGTTCGACCAGTTCGTCACACAGAAGATAAGCTCACGAGCAGATCTTTAAATGTTGCCTCAAAATTGGTGCAATAAACGGTCTCAATATTGTCAGCGATGAAAAAACAACCAGAGTTAAAAGTCAGGTTAATCATCACATGAATTGTTCATCAATTGATTCAAACTTCAGTACGGAGTTGCTTGGAAATGGATCAAAGGCAGGATCGAAACGTTCGCTGAGTGAGGTGTTTTTTACGAGAAAACGCTTAGAAAGAAATACTGTTGATTTTGATATGCATGTCACACTTTTTGGTATAATCGTTTGCTTAGAGCGGTATTTCACCAATTTATACACAAAATAATCGAATTTCACAAAATCAATAGAAGTGGGGATTCATCAAGATGCATAGCAACATTAAAGTTCCATCATTTAGATCGTTAGTGTGATCACGCTCACCATAATAATCATAGTTTTCACTCTGTCTCACTTTTATTTGAGAACAAAATCGCTATTATGCTCGGCATTCGGACATATAAACACGCACGGATTAGCGGGTTACTTATTTCAAACATAGAGAGTTCCATTATGCGTAAATCACTTTTAACTCTTGGCCTACTTGCAGCAGCTTCTGCTCCAGTAATGGCGGCTGATTATTCTGACGGCGATACTCACAAGAATGATTACAACTGGATGCAGTTTAATATCATGCACACTATCGATGAGAAGCCTCAGGACAAAGATCATACTTATCTTGAAATGGAGTTTGGTGGACGCTCTGGTATCTTCGATCTTTACGGTTACATTGATGTATTCAACCTAACTAACGATAGCGGCAGCGATAAAGCAAAAGACGATCAACTGTTTGTTAAATTTGCGCCTCGTATGTCTATCGATGGCCTAACTGGTAAAGACCTTTCTTTTGGTCCAGTACAAGAACTATACGTTGCAAACTACACAACTATCGATGGCAAAGCTGACGGTGGTTACGCAACTAAAACAGGTATCGGTTCAGACGTAATGGTACCTTGGTTTGGTAAAATGCAATTCAATCTTTACGCTACGTACGATCTAAATACGAAAGATTGGAACGGTTACCAATTTTCTACAAACTGGTTTAAGCCATTCGTAAACTTCGATAACGGTTCATTCATTGCTTACCAAGGTTACATCGATTACGAGTTTGGTCGTGATAGTTCATACAACCAGTCGAGCAACGGCGGAGCTATGTTCAATGGTATTTACTGGCACAATGACCAATTTGCTGTAGGTTACGGTCTTAAATTATACCAAGATGTATACGGTCTAAGAGATGGTGCTCAAATTGATAGTGCTAACCCACAATACGGCCAGTTCTCTACTTCAGGCGTAGGTCACTACTTCGCAGTAACTTACAAGTTCTAATCGAACTTCTAAGAAAGTTTCCAAAATGGCACCCTCGGGTGCCATTTTTTATTGCTTTCATTTAATGCCTCGCTATCCTTGCAGCACCACTTTCTTATCTCGGTATTGCTGTGAACATCACTATTGTTGGGCCTGGGGCTATCGGCTCTTTGTGGGCGATAAAACTACTTCAAGCGGGTCATAATGTGGCTTTGTGGAGTCGTTCCGCAGATAACTCAATTGACTTATCGCTTGATGAACAAACTTCACTTTCCTTCAGTAACAACAATATTGAGAAGCTACCAGAAAGTGATCTAGTGATCTTCACGGTCAAAGCTTGGCAAGTAGAAGAAGCAACCACCCCACTGCTTCAATATCTCGACCCTGACACTATTCTCATGTTCATGCACAACGGTATGGGAGCGGTCGATAACATTGCTAATCAAATTGACGCTCACCCAGTAGTATTGGCGACCACGACTCAAGCAGCATTCAAACCCAATAGCAACAATGTATCCCACACCGGAATCGGCCAAACTCAATTGGGTGCTTTTAACCTCAAGGGGCAACAGTGCACTTTTTTAGTTGATGTGTTGGAACATGCCTTCCCTGCCGTGAGTTGGAATCCAGAAATAACAACGGCGCTGTGGGCTAAACTCGCCATAAATTGTGCAATCAACCCACTGACTGGGCTGGAACAAATCAAAAATGGAGAGCTTGCTGACCAAAGGTTTAACGATATTTTGAGTTCTATAGTTAAAGAACTCACGCAAGTGATGCTGGCGGAAGGCATTACTTGTTCATTCGACGAATTAGAAACAAGCGTCAACAAGGTTATTCAAGCGACAGCAAAGAACAATTCATCAATGAAGCAAGATATGTTTTACCAACGAAAGACAGAGATCGACTTCATTACCGGACACTTGATAAAAACAGCACTTAAGCATCAGATAGAGGTTCCTGTTAACCAAAAGCTGTTTACGCAGGTTAAAGAACGAGAAAATCGCTGGAATCATCAAGATTAGTCAGCAACGATTAACAAGTCGCGATAAAATAACGATACCGCTCAGCATAACGCTAGCAACAATTTCCAAGATTTTAGGTAAGAATAGATGCTTGATATCAATCACATCCGAGAGCAGTTTCCTGCGCTATCACAAACCATCAATCAACAACCGTTGATTTATTTAGACAGCGCAGCAACGACACAAAAACCTCAGGTGGTTATTGATGCCATTAGCCAATACTACTCCAAACAAAATGCCAATGTTCACCGTGGCAGTCACAGCTTAACCGCGAACGCGACCAGTCAATTTGAAGCCGCAAGAGATAAGGTCGCTCAGTTTATTGGCGCGGCTTCTTCAAAAGAGATCATTTGGACTCGCGGTGCAACCGAAGCACTCAACCTGATAGCTCAAACGCACGCAAGAAGTACGCTTCAAGCTGGTGATGAGATTTTGGTTAGCGAAATGGAGCATCACGCCAACATCGTACCTTGGCAAATTGTGGCAGAACAAACCGGAGCGAAAGTCGTAAAAGTACCGATGACGTCAGATTGTGAATTTGATCTTGCTGCCTTTGACGCTCTATTAAATGATCGAACCAAGATTGTTGCTCTGGCTCAGATAACTAATGTGACTGGTTCTCGTCAGCCCATCGAAGAAGTGATCGAGAAAGCACACAAGATGAATGCGATTGTTGTGGTCGATGGAGCGCAAGGTATTGTTCATGAGCCCGTTGATGTTGCTGCTTTAGGGGCTGATTTCTACGTGTTCTCTGGGCATAAGCTCTATGCTCCAGCTGGTATTGGGGTGCTTTATGGCAAGCTTGAATTGCTCGAAGCGATGCCACCTTGGCATGGTGGTGGCAAGATGGTTGAGCGCGTGTCTTTCTCTGGCACTACATTTTCTGAACTGCCGGGGAAGTTTGAAGCGGGCACGCCAAATGTAGCAGGAGCGATAGCATTAAGTACCGCAATAGAATGGTTAAGTGATTTTGCTCAACGAGATGTCGAAAATCATATCCACCAGCTGCAGCACGAGACTTATCTTGCACTCAGTAAACTGGATGATATTCAGGTATTGGGTTATCAACCCAACGCAAGTGTGATTACTTTTGTGATGGATGGCGTTCACCACCAAGATATTGCAACCCTGTTGGATCAACAAGGTATCGCAGTACGTGCTGGACATCATTGTGCTCACCCATTAATGGATGCACTTAATGTGAAAGGAACGGTTCGTATTTCATTTGGTATTTATAACAATCTAGATGATGTTGAAAAGCTCGTAGCGGCGATAGAAAAAGCCGTTGATATGCTGTAGCGAGTAGCGAGTAGCG
>NZ_JBFRTD010000020.1:48133-172154 GCF_041473955.1 Vibrio sp. 10N.222.54.E6
GTAGCGAGTAGCGAGTAGCGAAATTATGTAGGGTTGGCGTTTAGCGTCAACCCTTTTTGTTTCTGTGTATCTAAGAAATGTTAAGCACTTAGCTCTTGGATTTGAGCAACAATCGCTTTTAATCCATTGCCGCGAGATGGGCTTAGATGGGTAATTAAACCGATTTGTTCAAAGTATCCATCGATATCGAACGCTTGAATCTGCTCTGATGTTTTTCCATCATACGCAGCCATCACTAATGCAATCAGACCGCGAACGATACGCGCATCAGAATCAGCACAAAAGCGCCAAACACCGTCGATATTTTGAGAAACCAACCACACTTGGCTTTCACAACCAGATACGACAACCTGTTCACTTTTCAGTTCATCAGGCATGCTAGGCAGTTTCTTACCCCACTGAATCACCTGGCGATAACGATCTTCCCAGCCGCTGAAAGTCTGCATTTTTGCGACAATATCATCACTGGTAATTTCTTTGCCGAATGGAAAGCTTGGGAATGTGGTCATTTTAATATCCAGTCGATTGTTAATTGAGAAGAAGACGTTACTTAGCGTGCTTTTGAACGATCTTTTCTACGATACGTGAAACCGCCACAAAACCAAAGGTAGCCGTGACAACCGTTGCTGCACCAAAACCCGTCGCACAATCCATGCGTTTTGGACCTTCTGCGGTTGCTTTCGCAGCACATACACTGCCGTCGGCTTGAGGGTATTTAAGTTGCTCAGTCGAGAACACACAATCGATACCAAACTTACGCGCTGGATTCTTAGGGAAATTATGATGACGACGCAATGTGTCTTTCAATTTCTTCGCTAACGGATCTTGAATCGTTTTAGTCAGATCAGCCACTTTGATTTGAGTCGGATCGATTTGTCCACCCGCGCCACCGGTGGTGATCACTTTAATTTTGTTGCTACGGCAATACGCCAACAGCGAAGCCTTAGCTTTCATGCTATCAATCGCATCGAGCACAAAGTCGAACTCTTTCGATAGGTATTCAGCCTGATTATCTGGCCCGATAAAGTCATCAATCAGGTTCACTTTACACTCAGGGTTAATCAGCTTAACGCGCTCTGCCATCACTTCGATTTTGCTCTTGCCAACCGTACCCGACATAGCGTGGATCTGACGGTTGATGTTCGTCACGCACACATCATCCATATCGATCAATGTCAGCTCACCTAAACCAGTACGAGCAAGCGCTTCAACCGCCCATGAACCGACACCGCCAATACCGATCACACACACGTGTGCTGCTCTAAGTATGTCGACTTCACTATTGCCATACAGGCGACGAGTGCCACCAAATCGTTGGTCATAGTTTTCTGAAGCTGGAGTGGTCAATTCACGCATTGTTGCCGCCAATTTATTTCTGAGAAAAAGAAAAGAGTGCGTTTTATACGCACTCTTGAATTAAAAGTCTAGGGGATTAGCGATTCGCTTTCAATGCCCCATTTTATTGTTGTTTACTCGACCTTTTCAGGAGGCAAAGCCCAAGGCGCTTCGGTTGCGCTGCCATCTAGACCCAGCTTCCACACCCGACCAAAATGCTTGTAATGACCCGCTTCAGTTCCTGCTCGTGGGCCCATACCATGGTAGAGGTCCAAATGGTTTTGCTTAACCGCACCACCGGTATCTAAAACCAATAGTAGTCTTAGTTGGTGCGCGCCGCTCCAAGTACCATCAGCATTCAGTAACGGAACCTCAGCCAGGATAGGTGTTCCCATTGGTAAGATAGAGCGATCGCCCGCTACCGCCGCCATCGGTAATAAAGGAATGCCAGCACTTCCCATTACGGATAGATCATCTCTCGCGCTAAAGAAGACGAAAGATGGGTTTTGCTCAAGCAGTTCTTTTACCACTTCAGGATCGTTTGCCAAGACCCACTCTTTGATAGCTTTCAATGACATTTTTTCGCGTGGCACTAAACCTCTTTCGATCAAAACACGGCCAATACTCACGTAAGCTTTATTGTTCTTACCCGCGTATGCAAAATACTGCAGCGTGTCATCATCTCCGAAATGCACAAAGCCGCTGCCCTGTACTTCCATCATAAATGGGTCGATACGGTTTGCTGAATAACCTAACTCAAGACCTTGGCCTTCTAATGCACCGTTGTAGATCTCTTCGCGTGTTGGACACTCTTTATCACACTCTGGAAGCCCATAAACAGGGAATCGGTATTCTTCGTTTGCTTCATGTCGCAGTTCCATTACAGGAGAAAAGTAACCCGTGAATAAAACATTACCTTGTTTATCACCACCACCTAATTGAGCAGTTTGAACACCAAAATTCGCTAGCTCGCTCGGCTCTCCACTCAGCACCGCCCATTCATTGAGTTGCTGATAAAGCGGCTCATAGATTTTAGCCATCGAAGGGGATTTAGAAACCACCATCTCAGCTTGCTCTGCAAATGCGGTGAAGTCTCTTGGTTTATTAGATTCAACCAAATCGACCTTATTTAAGGTTCGGGGAAATTCACCATCAAGGTGTTGTTGGGCAAGATCAGTGGGTTGAGCACAGCCAAATAAGAAAGAGGCAGCAACAAGGGGAAGCCATTTTTTAATCACAAGAGTCATCCTAAATATTCTATGCATCGAGGATGACAAAAACGATCAGATAACACAATCTTAGATTGTAAATGTTTACAGTAAGATAACCTATCGAACTGAGTTATCGATATAACCTTTGAGGCGAAAGACTGGATTATAGTGATTATCCGATACAAGCATCATTTCTGTTTTATCAGAATTCGTTAGGCGAAAGTGATACGTTTTATTACCTGCCTTATATTCGAAGTACTTGCCATCAAAATCAAAATGAGTCGACACAACAGAGCCTCGTACTGACACACCATTTTCACTCAGCACAAACTCGTCCGCAGCATAACGAGCGACAGCTTGCTCGACCCAAGTTCCATATATTTGACTATTAGGTGTTATCGCATCTTGCACTCTATAAAACACATCGGCGAACAAGGAAGCGACGGCAAACGAACCCACCAAAGCTAAAACCATTAAACTGCGTTCAATGAGCTTACGTCTCAATTTAGGTTTGTTGCGCTGCTCTGCTCCACTGTAGAGACCTTTTGCGAGCTCATCAATCTTACTCTTTCTTACTGGATTTTTTTGCATTCGTTTACGACTCATAAGGATGCTGTACGCATTGTACACTGAGACAGTTTATAAAACGAAGCCTAGATGAGAATAGTTTGCGCTTCATTCCAAAAAGTTGTTGTTCAGATTTGAATTTAAATGCTAAATTATCGAATAAATAAACAAGGAAGACTTATTCTGTGAAATTAAGAAGTACAGCGCTAGTCAAAGGCTTTAGGCAATCGACCCCTTATGTAAATGCTCACCGTGGTAAAACCATGGTGATTATGTTGGGAGGTGAAGCCGTTGCCGATAGAAACTTTGGCAATATTATTAGTGATATAGCCCTGCTTCATAGCCTTGGGGTTAAGATTGTTCTCGTTCATGGGGCAAGACCACAGATCAACCAACTGTTAGAGAAGCAAGACTGCCATACGCCTTACCATAAAAATATTAGAGTCACAGATGAATATTCTTTAGGTGTTGCAATGCAGGCGGCTGGACAACTGCAACTTGCGATCACCGCTCGCCTTTCAATGAGTTTGAACAACACTCCAATGGCGGGCACTCAACTGAACGTCATGAGCGGTAACTTTATTACCGCTCAACCCTTAGGCGTCGATGATGGCACAGATTACTGCCACAGCGGACGCATTCGTCGAATAGACATCGAAGGGATCAATCGCACCCTTGACCAAGGTTCCATCGTCCTTCTTGGGCCTATTGCCAGTTCAGTCACTGGCGAAAGCTTTAACCTGCTTTCGGAAGAGGTCGCGACACAAGTTGCTATCCGTTTGAAAGCCGACAAACTGATTGGCTTTTGTTCTGAGCAAGGGGTGACTGATCAAAACGGTAATGTACTCGCCGAACTCTTCCCTAAAGACGCCAAGCAAATTCTTGAACGCTTAACGGAATCCCAGAACCCCGCCGAAGACATGAGCACCGGAACACTGCGCTTCTTGAAAGGAGCGATCTCCGCTTGCCGAGCAGGCGTGCCTCGTTGTCACTTGATCAGCTACAAAGTCGATGGCGCATTGATCCAAGAGCTATTCTCTTTTGATGGTATTGGAACCCAAGTGGTCATGGCGAGTGCCGAACAAGTCAGACAAGCTCAGATTGATGACATCGGTGGTATCTTTGACCTCATTCGCCCTCTTGAAGAACAAGGCATTCTTGTTCGTCGCTCAAGAGAGCAGTTAGAACAAGAAGTCCATCGTTTTACTATCATCGAAAAAGACGGTCTGATCATTGGTTGCGCTGCGCTGTACGCTTATCCAGAAGATCACATGGCAGAGATGGCCTGCGTGGCAATTCACCCTGACTACCGAGATGGAAACCGTGGGCAGTTACTGCTTGATTACATGCGTCATCAGTCCAAATCTCGTGATATCGACCAAATCTTTGTTCTTACCACACACAGCCTTCATTGGTTCCGTGAACAGGGTTTTTATGAGATTACTGTTGATGAATTACCAATGGAAAAGCAAGGTCTGTACAACTATCAAAGGAATTCCAAGATCTTAGCGTTAAATGTGTAAATTAAATTTGGAGTAAAATCTCACTTTTATGAGGAATTCATTGCAAATGTAATCGTTTCTCATGTGATATTTATTAAATATGCACTTTCATTCACAGCTATAATTGTATAGAATTTGCACGCTTTATGAATATCGACAAGCGTTTTTATTGGAATGCCGCCGAATGTTTAACCTATGACATTTAGGTGGTCACTGCACGGATTGCTATACCCGTTAACGATCAGCATGCTAGTAGTCAGTCTGCTCGTTAATATAAACAGCAAAAGAGCAACATTGATATGAGAACCATTGTTTGTAACTCGCTGCAAAGTTTTTGGGATATGGCTGATAACCAATTCTTAGAAGGGTTAGACGTACACTGCGTGTTCCCTGTGAGCGAAAATCTAAAAGAGTTTATTTTGAATTGCCAACCAAAATACAAGATAAACCATATATCGTTTACTCGAGCGTTTTTGGGTACTGATTCCTGATAGCGTTCAGAGCAACCACGGATGGTTGCTTTGTGTATACGATTTACCCTGCTATTTCGTAGTTTTACTTCCAGCAACACCTCCACTAAAACCACTGACCGTCAGTTAGTTAATCGACTTCCTAAACCACTCACTCGCTCTGTTTTCACCTTAATCCCACGCTTCAACACATTTGTGTCGCTGAGCATCATCAGTCGTTTCTTAGCACGTGTAATACCGGTATAGATAAGCTCTCGCGTTAAAATAGGGCTGAAGTCTGGCGGTAAGATCATTAAGGTCAGATCAAACTCACTGCCTTGAGATTTGTGTATCGTCATCGCATAAGCGGTCTCATGATCGGGGACTCTGCTTGGAAGCACGGCTTTCACACTGCCATCGGGCAACTCAAAATACACCTTCAGTCTAGGTGTGGAATTCGCACTATTTGACTCTAAAGTCGTTGAATCGGCTTCGAGCATACAGATACCAATATCACCATTGTACAAACCTAAACCATGATCATTACGCGTCACCATGACTGGTCGCCCGTGATACCACAGTTCATCATTATGAGGGCTCACCAAACGTCTTGCGGCAAGCGCCCTTTCGATTCTGTGGTTGAGGCCTTTAACACCAAAATCCCCTTCACGAATAGAACACAGTAATCGACACTGGCTAAACAAATCGAGAACCGATTTCGCTCTCGCTTCTTGAGTTTCTAGCTCTTCCAATGGCACATTCATTCGGTTCAGATACGCACCATATTCATTGACTAAAGTACGTAGCATCAAATTATAGCTGTCACTCGACAGGGGATGATTTTCGATATCCTCAAACCCTTTGCCGAACACTTGATCTACTTGATTTGCAGAGCCGTTATTGATCGCCTTTGCCAACTGCCCGATACCTGAACGTGCATCAAAACGGTAACTCTTCTGCAGCATACACAAGCTATCTGCAATCGCAGGAGGGTTAATCGATCCTGTTTTGACTTGTCTTGGTTTAGCTATCGCATCAAAGCCTGTCATTTCAGCAATCAAGTTACCTTGCGCTGTGCTGTAGCCTGTAGAGTTAAACGAGCAGATATCACCCAACACAGCACCTGCCTCTACTGAAGCGAGCTGGTCTTTATCACCAAGCAGAATCAACCTTGCGTGTTCAGGGAGTGCATCCACCAGCTTATACATCATGGATAAGTCGACCATCGATGCTTCATCCACTACCAAGATATCAAGGTGAAGTGGATTACGTCGGTTATGTCTAAATTCCGCTCGATTAGGAATCGCGCCGAGTAACCTATGTAAAGTACTGGATTCAGTCGGTATGTTGGCCTTTACCTCAGGTGCTAATGGCAGCTGCTCAATCGCTTTACCAATCGACTCAGTTAAACGTGCTGCCGCTTTACCTGTCGGTGCCACTAGCTTGATCGTCGGTGTTTTACCTTGGCTTAGCGATTGCTCGACCATAGCCGAAAGTAACTTAGTTACCGTGGTCGTTTTACCGGTGCCCGGTCCGCCAGAAATAACAGCAAAACGTCGACTTAACGCCACCGCTGCCGCGACCTTTTGCCAATTCAAACAGACAGATAACGGCACGAGGCTATCCAGCGCATCTAAATCTGTCACTTGCTTGGCTTGAACAATCACTTGGTCTATCGCACCCCAATCCAAAACATGTTCGTCGACAATATCTAGATGGTCACACACCAGTTGTTGGCGTAATACCTGAGACGTTTGTTGGTTTGCTTCAGCCTTGGCTAAGGCATTAAACAGAAAATGGTAACTGCGTGCGAATAACTGATTCAACGTTTCGGTTAGCGCTTTTTTCTGCTCAGAGTTGAACTCTACTGGCTTACTTAAACGGTTTAAGGTCTCAGCCAACACAACTTCGTAGTTCCAATAACGCTGTAAGTAGACACGCTGTCCATCAAACATCAGCGGCTTAACACAATCATTGGTCGTACCCACTAAGTTAGATGATTGCAGAACAGTAGCCCAATCAATACCTAGCAATTTTTGGTTCAGTTGCAGTGCCGTCTCACCATACAAACCAAGTAACTGAGCAAGATCCGCCGTTTGCTCATGGCCTGCCGTATGCTGCTGTATAAGCTGAGTACAAATATGCCCCTTGCCCAACTCATGGCTCACCAACCCAGCGAGAAAACCGATCTCTTGAGAGTGACTCGTCGCTTGCTGCGCAATAAAACGGGCAAATTGATAATCCAACTGACGAATCGAGCCCTTATCCGCAAGGAACTTGAGTACATCCATGAGCTGCTCAGGGATAAGTGAAACTGGCTTTACAGAATTCGCTGTTTCTATGCTGGTATTAGTGGTCGTCGTTGTCATTATAGAAGCCCCATCTGTCCAGTTTCATCGTCATTCAATTGCGCTGAACGTCTGTCTATCACTTTACCGTCAATCAATTGATCCATTTCATCGAGCAAAGCCAATGTAGGTTTCGCCGAGAAAATACCTTGTTGAGATTGGCCGTCCATTCCTCTTAAAAACAAGTAATAAACGCCACCGAAATGTTGTTCATAACTGTAATCCGCAACACGGCTGCGTAAGAAGCGATGTAATGCCAACGCATAGATTTGATATTGCAGATCGTAGCGGTGGTCTGCCATCGCCGATTTTAATGCTTCTCCATGGTAGACGGCAACGTCATCACCTAAATGGTTCGATTTCCAGTCGAGCACATAGTATTTACCTTGGTGCTCGAACACCAAATCGATGAAGCCTTTCAACATGCCTTGCACGGTTTGGAAACCTAGGTCGCCCGCTTTAGCCGACAACGGGTCATGATATTGAATGGTTTGATTCAATTCCGATGCGGCAAGCACTTCGATCGGTAGTAAGAATTCCATCTCAACTAAGCGTTGCGTTGAGTCTTTCTCGCTTAGCTTTAAGTTCTTACCATCCAGCGCGGTGTTCAGCACCGTATCGACCAGTTGTTGAAGCACAGGTAACCACTCTAGTTCGTATTGCTCTGACTCTAATAGGTGAGTGATTACTTGCGTGTTATGTTCGCTGGTTGCTGGCTCGGTAAATTCAACATCCTCAAACAAGGTATGTAAGAAGGTACCTGGACGAGCGCCACGAGGGAAGGTGAATATAGAACGTTCAGGTTCAATCAATTCCGACTCGTCTTGTTCATCAGCCGAGTCAATATCGAAACCAGACACCTCAATAGTCGCGTCATGACTTGAGCCGTGACTGCCTTGTTTTACAAGCCCCGAGTAACTGGTGATTCGCCAAGCTCGGTCAATTGAAGCTTTAAGTTCACTTGCATGTAAGTCTTCACTCACTTGCTCTGTCTGTACAAAAACGTGCTCGTGAGCAGTCGGAGTTTCAGACAGTAATACGCTTGAATTCTTACCCTCAATCGCTGACAAAGCTTGATTCAACTCAGCAATACCTTGCTCTTGTCCGTTTTGAACCAAGTAGCCCATGGCACTCAAATGAACGCCGGTCGGCTCTTTGGTTGAACGCCCTTTACGTAGCGGTGCCATGCCAATGAAACATCCATAAACCGCACGAGTAAGCGCCACATAAATCAAACGTAAGTCTTCCGCCAATCGCTCTTTATCGGCTTGCGCTAAGGCACTATCACTGCCCGTAATATCAAGCACTGTAGTATCTGAGTCGTGATCGTAGAACTTACCTTCACTCGCTTCACGATAACTCGCCACGAACGGCAGGAATACTAGGTCATATTCCAAACCTTTCGATTTATGAATAGTGACGATTTGAACTAAGTTTCTCTCTGATTCAAGGCGTTGAATGTCATCTTCACTGCCACCTAAACCATTTTGCGCATCTGATATCGCTTCTGCTAGCCAACGTAACAAACCATAGTCGCTGTCGAGCTCCTGCCTAGCTTGTTGCAACAGTTCGCCAATGTGCATCAAATCAGTGAGTGAGCGCTCACCATTTTCTTCTTCCAGTAAGCGTTCCGCGAGATGTCGTTTACTGATCACGCTGCGAAGCATTGGTAATACGCCACGTTGCAGCCACAACTTACGATATTCTCTAAACTCGTTAACGACGTTTTCCCACACCACTTCATCGTTGTTGAGTTCATCCAATGATGCGGCATCCAGAGCAAACAATTCCGACGCTAAACTGGCACGTAATGCTCGGTCATTTTCAGGTGTCAGCACCGCCTGCAACAAACGTTGAATATCTTGTGCAACCAAGCTGGTGAACACGCTATCTCGGTTAGACAAATACACACTCGCAATGCCTTGTTCCGACAACGCGTTCTTAATCAGGCGACCTTCACTACCGGTTCGAACCAAGACAGCAATATCACCCGCATTCACGGCATGTTGTTTTTTGCCGTTATCAAAATAGGCTTGTTGGTTTTGAGAAGCGGTCAGAATGGTTTGAATTTGACTCGCTGTCGCCTCGGCCATGGCTTTGTGATATTCGCCTTTCGGTAAGGGCTTATCTTCCGCTTCTTGTAGCCAAAAGGTCAGTGCATGCTGGGTTTCTCCGTTCATCACCCATTGGCGTTTGTCAGCCGATGGACTGGCTGCGACGGGCAAAAATGGAATGTCTTGGTCGTAGATAAACGGGCTATCCGAATTCATAAACACTTGGTTTACCGCGCTGACCATATCAGCACTCGAACGCCAGTTAGTGCCTAACGTATAGTGAGCACTAACTTGGTTTCTCGCCTTGATATAGGTAAAGATATCTGCGCCACGGAAGCCATAAATAGCCTGCTTTGGGTCACCGATCATAAACAAGCCGCACTGCGGATTATCGAGATAGATTCGGCTAAAAATACTGTATTGCAGCGGATCGGTATCTTGGAATTCATCAATCATCGCCACTGGGTATAAGGTGCGGATTCTCTCCACCAGCAGTGATTGCTCATCCACATCAATCGACGCGGATAACTGGGTCAGCAAATCATCAAACGATAACCACTGCTTCTGCTGTTTAGCCTTAGCTAACATGGTTCGACAATGAGTAATCGCATGCGCCAGCAATGGAGCTTTTAGATTTGCAGGAGAGTTTAAGAAATTCTCAATAGCCTCAAACACAGCGTGCTGTGGAGCAGTGCCTTTCGGTGTTTTTTCAATCAGAGTAGCTTGAGAGAACTTCTCTAATTTATCTGGGAACTGGTAATCATGGGTGTCGCTCTGCGCCCATGCTGTTACCGCTTCTAACCAAGTCGGCAAAGACTTCTTGGTGTAGCTGCGCTTGTTCACATCTGAACCTGAAATCAAAGCCAAAAAGTCCGCTTCAGATTCACACCACAACGCCTTAAGTTGCTTCACTTTATCTAGGTTTTGATTGTGCAGAGTTTGCAAGTCACCCGACATTGCTTCCACAGTTAGCTTTAGTGGAGAACCCGTCAGGTAGCGATTTACGTCAGCCAATAACGAAGCGGGAGAGCCCCAAATATTTCGCACTTCACCCGCCAGTTGAATTGGCAGCGGGTAAAACTGCTTACGCCAATAGTCGGCGACCACTTGTGCTTTTAGGTGGCTTTCATCGGTCACAAATTCATTATCAAAACGGCTTCCTGACTCGAAGGCATTTTGAGTCAACATACGCTGACAGAAACCGTGAATGGTGTATACCGCCGCCTCATCCATTTGTCTTTCAGCGTTAAGCAAAGTTTTCGCAGCACCAGCATGATCATCAATGGCTTGTAACAAAGGAGCAATCACTGGATCGTCACTTTGCCCACGTGCAAACGCGATACGTGCATCATGGATTCGAGCACGGATACGATCTCGCAGCTCTGCCGTTGCCGCTTCAGTAAAGGTCACCACCAAGATTTGGTCTACGGTTAACGGCTCATGGTGTCGAGTGGCTTCAGTCAGGTCGCCTTGTGGAGCGGCCGTGCCGTGCCCGAGCAGTAGGCGCAAGTACAAGCCAGCGATGGTAAATGTTTTACCCGTACCCGCTGATGCTTCAATTAAACGCGCGCCATGAAGTGGAAACGTCATGGTATCGAGTGTCTGTGGAGTGATTACCTGAACACTGCTTGTGGTCGTCATGCCTTACTGCCTTTTGATAGATGAGTCTGTTAAAAATGTGACTATTGCTATAAATGTGACCTAGCGTGGAAAACGTCATTCAATTTACGTCCTACGCTGATTTGTTAATAGTTAGTGCGATCTCTCTCACGGATCAATTCAGATCGCCTCGCTACTATGCGCCCACGAGTTCAGGTGCGCGTACGAGTTTTATACTCATGCGTTACTTTGAACCACAGAATAATGGTCCCTCTGACCTGTGGCCGTACAGCGAACGCCCTACACTAATAATGATTTACTGGCGGCCACTTTATTTCCTGTACTTTGCTTCTCTTCACCTTGAAAGCAGGTATCCCAAATGCTGACCAGCGACTCTCTTTCGTTTTTCATTAATTCAGCGCACTCGCTATTGATCTTGTCGATCACAACCACTTACTCCTGATCTTCCAGATCGGCAGCAGCCAACCTTGCCGCCTGTAACACAAGCGTTGAATACATACGCGACTCAACAGCCAGCTCATCGTCCCACTTAGGCCAAATACGTGAGATGTAAGTATCTCTCCCCTCACCCGTAAAGGCGAAGCTGTCATTAAAGGTATCGGCCATTTTCTTGAGCGACTTTTCTTCGTCATCGACCCACTTACCACGGCTAAAGCCCGCTTCAACACCAGCCAATGCGGTTTTCGGGAAATAAGGCAATGGTGCAGTCATGCCTTGATAAAACAGTCGCACTAATTCAGCCAACAAGCTCTTCACCTGCTGCGCATCGCCGATAGGCTGTAGCGTCTGGTGAACAACGCCCTCTTTTCTGTCATAGCCAATAATATGGGTCGTTTTCCCGTGTCCCATCACTGCGCAACATAAATGATCGATCCATGCTGCTAAGTAATCTTGAGAGCGTATTTTGCCGCTACGGAAACGCACTAGACCTGATTGGTAGTTTTGAGTTAACCAACCCATCAAGCGAACAGGTTTGCCTTCGCCTAACACATCAAATTCGATATTCACTTCGAGATCTTGTTGCGGTGATCCGCTCACAAATCGAATCTCTTTAGCTAAGTCTTCCGCTTGAACACGGTTGGTTTCAAACTCGATATCACCAAAGGCGCCAACCGGTAATCGGCCCTGTGCTTTTTGCTCAGAGACAAACAGTCGCACTGCTTCGTCTGCGCCTTCAGGGTGGTCTAGCAGCACTTGCAGCAAAGCATCCTTAAGTTGGAAACTCTCTAAACCATTAAGTACAAATGGCTCATCGTCTTCCATCACAGGAAGTGGCGGCTCAAATACCACTTTTAGGCGGCGATTAAAGAAGTACTGCACTGGCAAACGCCAAAAACGCTGTAACTCAACCAAATCGAGTTCTAACGGGTACGTCGCACCCAACAAATAGTCATCCAATGCACGATTGAATTCACCACTGCGTTCACCGGTACGGTTAGCCGCTGGAAGCCACTCTTTGGCGTAACTCAGCACATGGCTCGCATCACCTTGAGTAAACGCAGCAGGGCTGAACGGTGTCATGGTGTGTTCAAAGCTGATCGCTTGAGTCAGCTTGATGCCTGAATCATCACTTGGTAAGGCTTGATCGTCACTCAAACAGTAGTTCTGTTGGCAGTATTCAATCAACTCTGAAACCAATACCGATGGCACTCGCTCAGTATTATCCTTAATCGAACGGCCGACATAGCTGATGTACAAACACTCTTGTGCTGACATCATCGCCTCTAAGAATAGATAGCGGTCATCATCACGGCGAGAACGATCCCCTGGTCGTGTGCGTCCGTTCATTAGATCAAAACCTTCTGGTGGCATTGAGCGAGGGTAAACACCATCGTTCATTCCCAATAGACAAACGGTTTTGAAAGGAATAGAACGCATCGGCATCAAGGTACAAAAGTTAACTTGGCCTGCTAAAAAACGCTGACTAATACGTGCACCCGATAACTTATTATTGAGGTACTGATAGATAATGCTTGGCGACAACTCTTGTTCATACAAGGCATCATCAAGCTGTTCATTCAGTTGCGAAAGCGCATCACGTATCGACTTAAGCACCACCTCGCCTTCCAGTTCAACCGCAAAGAAATCATCAATCATTTGCAGCAAGATTTCACGCCACATATCGATAGATTGAGTTTCAGTTAAGCGTTGACGGTAATGGGCAATACGATCGATAAAGTGAGCTAACTTACCTGCAAGTTCGGCGTTAATGCCTTGAACTTCGTTATAAGCGGCAATCGGAGAGTGTTCAGTTTCAAACAAACCTGCAGAGTCTGACATCGCATAACCCAATAGCATGCGCTGAATGCCGAATAGCCAAGTATTTTGCTCGGTCGCAGGTAAATCAAATTCTGTCGCCGTTGAAGCATCGACACCCCAACGGATACCCGCTTCTTCAACCCATTGCTTGGCTTGCTCGAATTGAAACTCGTCAATACCAAAGCGTGCCATCATCGCAGGAATTTCTAACAGCTCTAGCAACTCAGAAGCTAGACAGCGCGTGTTTGGTAGCGCGACTAACTGCATGAAGGCGGTCAGAATTGGGCTTTCTTGGTCTGCGGTTCTATCAGAGATCGAGTAAGGGATATAACGCTCACCCGGTGCATTACCAAATACCGCCTGAATCGCTGGGCTATAAGCATTAATGTCAGACACCATCACGATGATATCGCGTGGTTTCAGAGTCGGGTTGGTATCAAACATCGCCAACAACTGATCATGAAGGACTTCAACCTCACGCATTGGGCTATGACACGCATGTACGGTTAGAGAGCGATCGCCAAGTTCAACAACCTGTTTATGGTTACTGGAATCTAATATGTGGTCGTCTTGATGTTCTTCTAACTGGAGAATATCGGCTTGCAGTTGATGCAATAGGTTATCTCTCTCAACATCAATAAAGAACTCATGCTCTTCGCAGTCTGATTGAGATAGTAAAAACAGGTTATCTCTGCCCAGTTTCCCCATAGACGCAAGTAAACTATTACCCACGGCTTGGCTGGTATGCAGTTCGTCTTCAATATTAGCTTCAATGCCATCTTTCAATGGTGAAGTTTCACCCTCCAATTTAGGTAAACCATCAACCAACACAAACTGCTTACGACGCTGGGCTTCAACTCTTGCCAAATATTTACGGTCGCGAATATCGCCCCAGTAATGTTGGCAAGGGTTGGTAAACATCAAGTGCACATCAATCTGCTCACCGAGTGCTTTCAACGCATCCATGTAACGAGGAGGCAACGAAGAGATACCAAACACAAATAAGCGTTTAGGCAGATGTTGCAATTTACCTTGTTGATTAGCTAGCGCTTCAATGAAGTCGTGGTACAAGTTCCCACGGTGGTATTTTGATTGGCCTTGAGACAGGGTTTGCTCATAGAGTGCTTGCCACAAAATCGGTTGCCAAGGGTGAGCTTGCTGCCCTTCATCATCGACCAATTCAGCAACGGGCTCTCCCGCTTCCCACATCGCCATCCATTCAGGTCGATACACCAAGTAGCCATCGAAGATATCGGCAATTTTCTCTGCCAATTGGTACAGCTTCGAATCATCTTCGTCGTTTTCAAGGTAGCGTTGTAGAGGTAAAAAATCAGGGTGGTCAAGCTTAGCGGGTAGCAAACTCATCAGCTTCCATGTCATCGCTTCCTTGTTAAAAGCACTGCGTTTAGGTACATCAGGAAGCACTTGGGTAAACATATCCCAAATGAAGGTTGCTGGAAGTGGGAAATCGATATTTGCTGCTACGCCAAACTCTTTGGCGAGTTCCATCTTAAGCCATTGAGACATGCCTGGGCTCTGAACCAAGATCTGCTCTTTTTCGAAAGGATTGGCCAAAGGGTCACTTTTAATTAAGTGAACGAGAAGGATTTTTAAAGTATCGACTTTATTGGAATGGTAAACAGTAAACAAAGTGCACTCACGCTAATCTTGCCACAATATAAAGCCAGATTAGCATAAGTGCCGTGTTTGGATTAGGAATATAAGCTTATGAAATACTGAAAACTTAAGGTCCGTTTATCTTTTGAACTATTGCTTCTTACAATCTACTGCCTACCGCACTTAGAACACGGTGAGGTTTGTAATTCATGTAATAACGAACCGCCACATAACCCACTACAAACGTTGCCACAATCAATTCTAGATACGCTAGGTTGAAGACTTGATCCACATAGTGAGTTTCCACACCAACAGTTTGCATCCAAGCCGCCAATTTGAATAGCGCCGTTGCACCAATCACGATTGGGAATGTAAACGCCGCATAGCCAGGGCTGAATGGCAGACGAAGTAGTTTGAAAAACGCGATGTAGATAATAAACGTCATCAACACTGCAATGCCAAAGAGTAACCCAATGATCACTGGCGAAGGATTTGCCGTCACCGTTAGGTAGCCAGCTAAAGATAGACTTGCTGGTGCCGCCATAATCGCAATCGTTGGTTTTGCTGCGTCAGGCACTTCGTGAGAGAAGATCAAGCGGTAAACCATTATTGGTAGCATTACCGCATAAACCAATAAGCCAAAGACTAAAGTCGCGTGAGCAACGGGCTCTAAGATCGGGTTACCTGAAAAAGAAACGTCTGCCACGATAATACCGATTGGTGGCACAAACCAGCTTGGCACCATGTGGTGAATCTCAAAGTTTTTAGCTCTGTGGTATAAGAAGCTCACCAAGAACACGACATGTAACGCTACCGAAGCGAGCCACACAGCTTCTTGTAAGAATTGAGAGATTGGAGCCAACGAAGCAGACACCACCATACAACCCATTGCGAATGTGGGTACAACACTGCCGACAACAGGGTGAGCAAGATCTGCACGTAATAAGTGGCCGTGAATCAAAAATTTCACAGCTAAAACAAGAAGCAATACCGCCGCAATACCAGCACTGACCCACTGCACCAAACCCGGTGTGTGCAAAATACCTTGTGCGACTAAAACACCATCCCAACACCAGCCTAAACTTGCAATTGCGAGTGCTAACCCTGCCATGGGAGTTGGAGCTCCTGTTAATCTATATTTAATACGTTGAATCATGTCAGCCTCTCTTAAACTTAATTCACTAAACTTGTGAACTCATCAGCTTGTTGAAGCCATAATACGCTTGCGCTTCGTTAAACAATATCCAATTATATATAACAAATGTTCATTAATACTGAACGATACCTTTCCACCAGCAGCGTAAAACTAGGAACCTGATGGCTAATATTTCAATCAAACAACTCAAAGTGTTTGTCACTATTACCCAGCATTCGACATTGACCGCAGCCTCTGAGGCTCTGTTTCTGTCTAAGGCCGCTGTCAGCATGGCGCTAGGCGAAATGGAGAAACAACTCGGTCACTCTCTATTTGACCGGGTTAATAACCGATTAATTCTCAATCAAGAAGGACAAAAGCTTCTTCCTTTGGCGGATGAGATATTACATCGTGCTGCTGGTATTGATGTTTTGTTCCGTGACGACCAGCCTTTAAGTGGCAATCTAAAGGTCGGTGCGAGTGACACAATTGGTAATCAGGTCGCACCGTTTATTCTGTCTGGCTTTCGCGAGCTAACTCAGCATCAAGATCAGAGCTTATTCATTTCAAACAGTGCGCTGATCTGCCAAAAGTTGGTGGATTATGAACTGGATATCGCGTTAATTGAAGGAAAAACACTCCATCCGGAGTTGATCTCTAGCCAGTTCAGTAGCGATGAAATGTGTATTATTGTTAGTAATCAACACCCTCTCAATTCAAAAGAAAAAGTGATTTTAAGCGATTTAGAAGATAGTCATTGGATTTTACGTGAGTCTGGTTCAGGCACTCGCGAGTTTTTCCTTCGTGCCGTCGCACCGCGTATCGAACACTGGTATGAATCCTTTGAACTCAACACCACCGAGGCGATCATCAATTCAGTTTCTGCCAATCTTGGATTCGCGTGTTTATCACGACTGGCGGCGCAACGAGCAATTGACTCAGGCCGAGTGAAAGCACTCGATGTCCCACTCGACATGAAACGACGTTTCTGGATGCTGGTACACAAAGACAAATACCAGAGCCCGCTGCTGAAATCTTTCATGAGTTATTGTGAAGACTGGGCTACACATCAAGATTGAGGCCGCATTGTTAGGGCTCCAACTGGACTTTTAACATCAGAAACTGTATAAAAAGCCAGTAAAATTTTATCAAACTTAGAGGATTAACCATGGCTGTTATCGTCAAGTACGTGGTCGAACGCAACGGAGAAGAGAAAATGACTTTTACCTCTAAAGCCGAAGCTGACGCATACGACAAAATGCTGGATATGGCTGATGAGCTTTTTGAACTATTAAGCAAAAGCGATTTAGTTGAAGATGAAGGCAAGCAAGAAGAGCTTGCTATGTACCTAGCGAAGAACAAAGAAGAAGTTCTTTACGCATTAGGTGCTAAGCGTAAACCAGCTCCGAAAAAAGAAAAGAAGCTTGAAGCAGTTGAAGACGCAGAAGAAGATGCCGCTTAATTAGCTGAAGTTTTCTAAAAAACGTCAATAATGTCTCTAATCAGAGCTCGTTATTGGCGTTTTTTTATACTTATCGAAATATAATGAACTCTGTTTATAGTCGAAATCGCTCTAAACATTCGCTTGCACAAAAGTGTGATTAAGATCTAATCTATAGCCATCAGGTGATGGGGTTCCACCTAAGCTTTTGCTTCAACCGCCCGTTCTTTTGAACCGTGCTAATGACTCCTACAGAATCGAAAACAGGTAATACTGTTGGATGTATCGCTACTCCTCCATTTTGGAATGGACTTAGTCTATTAAGACCGAGCTTCATGACACCTTTGGATGATCGATACTCAAGATCTGTAGTGAATTAGCCACACCTCTTCCAACACGTCCTGTTTTCTCAACGCCCTAGGTCTTAAATGGCTCTATCAGTGAGAAAACATTATGCACTACTCTTCAGAAATTCAATCAATGTGCCCTATTCAAAGGGGTGATCTTCACACTTCAGCTCCAATTCCAGTTGAAGGCGCCATGGTTAGCCCAAAAGATGTCATCGCTATTTCTGGTTTAAGCCATGGCGTCGGCACTTGTGCACCACAACAAGGTGCAGCAAAACTAACGCTGAACGTAAAAAACGGCATCATCGAAGAAGCGCTAATCGAAACGATTGGTTGTTCAGGCATGACTCAATCAGCCGCGATGGCAGCCGAAATCCTCACAGGAAGAACCATTCTTGAAGCTCTGAATACTGACTTGGTGTGTGACGCTATTAACGTAGCCATGCGTGAAATCTTTCTGCAATTCGTTTACGGTCGAACTCAATCCGCATTCTCTGAAGGCGGCCTAGAAATTGGCGCAGCATTGGAAGACTTAGGTCAAACACAACGTAGCCAAGTAGGCACCAGCTATTCAACCTCAGCTAAAGGCGTTCGTTACCTAGAGCTTGCAGAAGGCTACGTGACCAAGCTTGCACTTGATGATCACAGCGAAGTGATTGGCTACGAATATCTCAACCTCGGCAAAATGATGAAGGCGATTAACCAAGGCATGCCAGCTAATGAAGCTGCTGACCTTGCGACGGGGACTTATGGTCGCTTCGATGAAGCCGTTACCACCATTAACCCACGCCAACACTAATTTTGCCAATTTAGAGGAAAGATATGATGAACACTCAATTTAATGAATCAGTAACTCGCGTATTGGCAGAAATGAACTTCGACTCTTTAGAGCAAGCGAACCAATACTGTCTATCACACAATGTCGCCCCAAAAGCGCTAGTGATGGATACCCAACCTATTGCTTTCGAAAGCGCTGCCGATGCCTATATCCTTGGCTCAGCACTGGCGCTATTTCGCAAAGCCACCAGCGCAGAACAAGCTGCGAATATCATTGGTGAAGGCCTTCAAGCATTCACCAAACCCGGCAGTGTTGCTGAGCAACGCCAGGTCGGTATTGGCCACGGTGCATTGGCTGCACGTCTTCTAAATGAAGAAAGTCACTGCTTTGCTTTCCTTGCGGGCCATGAATCTTTTGCTGCTGCAGAAGGTGCGATTAAAATCGCACTCAACGTCAACAAATCACGTCACAACCCATTGAAGGTAATACTCAATGGTCTAGGTAAAGATGCGGCTTACTTAATTTCTCGCATCAATGGTTTTACCTATGTTCGCACTCAATACGATTACCAAACAGGTGAGCTTGTTGAAACAGAACGCCGCCGCTTCTCACAAGGCCCTCGCGGAGAGATTTTGTGTTACGGCGCTGATGATGTACGTGAAGGCGTGGCAATCATGCACAGAGAAGAAGTGGATGTGAGTATTACGGGTAACTCAACTAACCCAACGCGCTTCCAACACCCTGTTGCAGGTATCTACAAAGCAGAACGTACTCGCCAAGGTTTACCTTACTTCTCAGTTGCTTCAGGCGGCGGTACAGGTAGAACATTGCACCCAGATAACGTGGCAGCAGGCCCTGCGTCTTACGGCATGACAGATACTATGGGTAGAATGCACGCTGATGCTCAGTTCGCAGGTAGCTCTTCTGTTCCGGCTCACGTGGCAATGATGGGCTTCATCGGTATGGGTAACAACCCAATGGTCGGCGCGACGGTTGCATTGGCTGTAGCAGTAAGCGAATCTCAAAACGCATAACGACAACGTTGAGCGCCACGATCTATCCATAGAATAGAGTCCGTTAACTGAGAAACAAGCAATAACAGACGACCAAAACTCTACACCTATCACTAAAACCAAACAGCCAGCCTTATGCTGGCTGTTTTTTATTCACACTTACTCTACTATCTATTTCTAATAATTATTTGTATTTAACTGCATCTTTTCAAAGGAATAATATGAAAGAGCTCATCATTCATACCATTACTGTGTTCATGGGCTTTTTTGCCATCATGAACCCAATCGCTAATACGCCAATTTTTCTTGGATTAACCGGTGACAATGACAGGGAAACCGTTAAATCTATCGCTTTCCGTTCAGTGTTTATCGCATTCATCATCGTCAGTACTTTTGCACTCTCTGGCAAACTGATCTTTGACCTATTTGGTATCACACTTTACGCACTTCGCATCACAGGCGGCATTTTGGTCTTTTTGATTGGCTTCCACATGCTGCAAGGCGATTCAACACACGCCAAAGCAAAAGAGAAAGTGAACTCAGACGCCCAGAAAGACGCAGCTCTAAGTATCGCCGTCTCACCACTTGCAATGCCAATTCTCGCTGGCCCCGGCACCATTGCCACTGCGATGAACTTTGCCAGTACCGAGGGGGTCTATGAAACCATCATAACCATCGTCGCTTTCGGCCTACTATGTACCCTAACCTATGTCTTATTTGTATTCGGCGAGCGATTTGTTAAAGCTGTCGGACCAAGTGCATTGAACGTGATAACCCGAATGATGGGTTTAATACTCGCCGTTATCGGTATGCAGATGTTGATTGAAGGGATTGAGCAGGCTTATAAAGCGCTATTTATCTAAAGAGTGTTGTTCATTTAAAGAACGTTGGTTATCTAACTTTGATATCAAATTTTGTTGAATTGCATCATTTTCTCATTGCAGAAAACTATCTCCAGAAAGACAAGCAATATCATTTTACAGACTTTATCCCGATGCGCCCTTTCATAACGAGGGCGCTCTCTTTATGATGAACGCAATTAAATTAACTTTGCTAACGGCAGCGCTTGTTATTCGAGCCGCTGTTATGAAATAGCAAAATCAAGACTCAACACATGGAGATTCAACATGGCTTACTTTTCACTAGCCTTCGGTACGGCAACCAAAAACCGCGACAATAAAATCATTGAAGCGTTCTTCCCTAACCCACTTCTAAACCCAAGCGACGCTCTTGTTGCGGCTGTTGGTGAAGTTGCAGGTTACACTGAAGGCAACCAAGCTATCGAAATCTCTGCAGCACAAAGCGCAGAACTCGCGAAAGCATTCGCAGCAAACGACGATGCAGCAAACGCATCTTTCGCAGAAAAAGCAGCAGCATCTGAGCAACCTCTTGTTCTTGTTGTTCTTGCGACTGACGAGAAGCCAGCATCAGTTGCTGAAGGCTTCCTTAAGCTGCAACTGATCTCTAACCGCCTAGTTCAACCACACGGTACGGTACTAGATGGTATCTTCGGTCTACTGCACAACATCGCATGGACTAACGAAGGCCCTATCGATCTTCCTGAGCTGGCTGAGCGTCAAATCGAAGCTCGCCTAGCGGGTCGTGCTCTGTCTGTAGATTGCGTAGACAAGTTCCCTAAAATGGTGGACTACGTAGTACCAACAGGCATTCGTATTGCTGACACTTCTCGTGTTCGTCTTGGCGCACACGTAGGCGAAGGCACAACAGTAATGCACGAAGGTTTCATCAACTTCAATGCTGGTACAACTGGCGTAAGCATGGTTGAAGGTCGTATCTCTGCAGGTGTGGTTGTAGGTAACGGTTCTGATATCGGCGGCGGCGCTTCTATCATGGGTACTCTGTCGGGTGGCGGTACTATGGTTATCTCTATCGGCGAAAACTGCCTACTAGGCGCAAATGCGGGTCTTGGTTTCCCAATGGGCGACCGTTGTACGGTTGAGTCAGGTCTTTACGTGACTGCGGGTACTAAGGTTCGCATGTTAGATAAAGAAGGCAACGAAGTAGAAATCATTAAAGCTCGTGACCTTGCTGGCGTTTCTGATCTTCTGTTCCGTCGTAACTCGATTACTGGCCAAATTGAATGTCTAGCGAACAAGTCAGCTGTTGAACTGAACAGCGAGCTACACAGCAACAACTAATCTACGCACTAGATGCTAAATTACTAGATACTAAAAAACACGAAGCCGCTGGAGGTAAATCCAGCGGCTTTTCTTTTATCTATATAAAACGGAAAGCGTTACACTTTCTCGGCAGCTAACTGCTCAAGCGCTTGAATAGAGGTTTCTGATACTAACGTACCATCCATGTAGTAACTGACCTTGTCGCCATCACGAACCCCCGTCAAAACGGCTTTCTGACCATCATTGTAGGTGATGTCCATACGAATCGTATTCTCATCGATTTGTTTCATCTCACCCCATTCGATCTGACGATTATTAAAGCCAAGTGGTGCATCTTTCAGTGAATCATCGAGGCTGTCGTTCACATCAATCATGGTATCGACTTTACTATCGAAGATATGAGGCGCGCCTGTGAGTGGGTTTTTCCCCGCCCAGAATTCGATCGAGTTAAACACGATGTAATCGGCTGCGAATGTTAAAGCGTAAACGGGAGCAAGCAAGAAGTTGACCCCAGCACGAGCGTAACGGTTATCTACAACCTCAACGTTGAACTTCATTAATTTCCCAGTAACGGCATTACTACCGACACACCCAGCTAACGACATGACAATCGCTGCCACTGCAACTGCTTTTGTGATTGTTGTTTTCATAGATCCCTCTTATGCCACGATGATTGATTCGGTTTTTGCATAGCCAAACAGCAGTCTTCCTGTTCACGTACAGAAATTCATGGCCTAACAAATTGATTCCATAACATTTAGCGTAGTGGAGTTTTTTAGAACAGCAAACTGCAAACGTTAATTGTTTCGCTCTGGTTCCTAAAGAGTTGCCAATAAAAAAGCGCAGACCTTTCAGTCTGCGCTTTTATTAGTTTTTAAAACTATTCGGTTTTGTGAACCAGATTAACCCACATTCTTACGTGCGTTTTGGAACATACGCATCCAAGCGCCATTCTCGCCCCAACCTTCTGGAGACCAAGAGTTAGCAACCGTACGGAATACACGCTCTGGGTGAGGCATCATGATAGTCACACGGCCATCCGTCGTTGTTAAACCAGTGATAGCATTTGGCGAACCGTTCGGGTTGTTCGGGTATTGCTGCGTTTGGTTACCGTTGTTGTCAACGTAACGTAGGGCAACTGTACCTGAGTTTTCAATCGCGTTTAGGTGGTCGTTGTCACGCACTTCTACGCGACCTTCACCGTGAGAAACAGCGATTGGCATACGAGAGCCTTCCATGCCATTGAAGAATACAGAATCAGACTTCTGAACTTCAACTAGGCTGAAACGTGCTTCAAAACGCTCAGATTCGTTGCGAACGAAACGTGGCCAGTACTCAGCACCAGGGATTAGCTCGCGCAGGTTAGACAGCATCTGACAACCGTTACACACACCTAGAGAGAAGGTATCTTCACGCTTGAAGAAGTTTTCAAACTGGTCACGCGTAGAGTCGTTAAACAGAACCGACTTAGCCCAACCTTCACCAGCGCCTAGTACGTCACCGTAAGAGAAACCACCACAAGCCACAAGGCCGTTGTACTCTTCCAGTACCGCTTGACCCGTTAGGATGTCGCTCATGTGAATATCAGTTGCTTCGAAGCCTGCACGGTCAAATGCGGCTGCCATTTCAACGTGAGAGTTAACACCCTGCTCACGTAGAATCGCCATTTTAGGCTTAGCGCCCGTGTTGATGTAAGGAGCAGCAATGTCTTCATTTACGTCAAAGCTTAGTTTCACGTTCAGACCTGGGTCTGAGTTGTCTTTCTTAGCTTCGTGCTCTTGGTCTGCACAGATTGGGTTATCACGTAGACCTTGCATCTTGTGCGTAGTTTCAGCCCAGATAGTACGTAGTTCAGTACGGTTACGTTGGATTACAACGTCTGCGCCCGACTTAATCACTACTTCGTCTGATGCTTCAACAGAACCAATTACGTGTGAACACGCTTCTAGGCCGTTTGCAGCAAGTGTAGAAAGTACTGCGTCTAGGTCATCGTTACGAACTTGGATTACCGCACCTAGCTCTTCGTTGAATAGTGCTGCTAGCGTATCTTCGCTGTTCTCTGATGCAGATAAAAGCGCTGCAATATCAGCGTTAACACCACAGTGACCTGCGAACGCCATTTCAGCTAGCGTTACGAATAGACCGCCATCGCCTTTATCGTGGTAAGCGACAACTTGGTCGTTCGCTACAAGTGCTTGAACGCCTTCGTAGAAACCTTTTAGTTGTGCTGCATTGTCTACGTCTGCTGGCTTGTCACCAAGCTGCTTGTAAACTTGCGCTAGTGCTGTAGCACCCATACGGTTTTTGCCGTTACCTAGGTCGATAAGAACTAGTGAAGTATCACCTTTGTCAGTGCGAAGCTGAGGCGTAATTGTCTTACGAACATCTTCAACACGTGCAAATGCAGTGATAACAAGAGATAGCGGAGACGTTACTTCTTTCTGCTCGCCGTTCTCTTCCCACTTAGTCTTCATCGACATTGAGTCTTTACCCACAGGGATAGTAAGACCCAGTGCCGGACATAGCTCTTCACCCACGGCTTTAACCGCTTCGTAAAGACCTGCATCTTCACCAGGGTGACCTGCTGGAGACATCCAGTTAGCTGACAATTTAATGTGTTTGATATCGCCGATGTTGGTCGCTGCGATGTTAGTGATTGCTTCACCAACCGCTAGACGAGCTGACGCGCCAAAGTCTAGAAGTGCTACTGGCGTACGCTCACCAAGAGACATCGCCTCACCGTGGTAAGAGTCGTAACTTGCTGCAGTTACTGCGCAGTTAGCAACTGGAACCTGCCATGGGCCAACCATTTGGTCACGAGCTACAAGGCCTGTTACCGAGCGGTCACCGATGGTGATAAGGAATGTTTTCTCTGCCACTGTTGGTAGGCGAAGAATACGGTCAACCGCTTCGTTTAGTTCGATACCAGAACGGTCAATCGCAGGATTGTTTGCTTTTAGCGTCTTCGCGTCACGGTGCATCTTAGGTGTTTTACCTAATAGGATGTCCATTGGCATGTCGATTGGCGTATTGTCGAAGTGTGAATCTTCTAGTTTCAGATCACGTTCTTCTGTTGCTTTACCAACCACTGCGTAAGGTGCGCGTTCACGTTTACAAATCGCGTCGAATGTTGCCATGTCTTTATCAGCAACCGCCATTACGTAACGCTCTTGAGATTCGTTACACCAGATCTCAAGTGGGCTCATGCCCGGCTCATCGTTTGGCACGTCACGTAGGTTAAAGATACCGCCACGCTCACCGTCGTCTACTAGCTCAGGAAGTGCATTAGAGATACCGCCCGCGCCTACATCGTGGATGAATGCGATCGGGTTCGCATCACCAAGCTGCCAACAACGGTCGATAACTTCCTGACAACGACGCTCCATCTCTGGGTTTTCACGTTGTACAGAAGCAAAATCTAAGTCTTCAGAAGAAGAACCAGAATCCATTGAAGATGCAGCACCGCCACCAAGGCCGATGTTCATCGCAGGACCACCAAGAACGATCAGGCTTGCACCTACTGGGATCTCTTTCTTCTGAACGTGATCATCACGAATGTTACCAAGACCACCAGCCAGCATGATTGGTTTGTGGTAACCACGTACTTCTTCACCTGCGTGAGAGTTTACTTTCTCTTCGTAAGTACGGAAGTAACCTAACAGGTTTGGACGACCAAATTCGTTGTTGAATGCTGCGCCACCAAGAGGACCTTCAAGCATGATATCCAGAGCAGTAACGATACGGCTTGGCTTACCAAAGTCAGTTTCCCAAGGTTGAACGAAGTTCGGGATCTTAAGGTTAGATACAGAGAAAGCAACCAGGCCCGCTTTTGGCTTACCGCCAATACCAGTTGCGCCTTCATCGCGGATTTCACCGCCTGAACCTGTTGATGCACCCGGCCATGGAGAGATTGCCGTTGGGTGGTTGTGCGTTTCAACTTTCATCAAGATATGTGTTTTTTCTTGGTGGTAGTTGTACTGGCGAGTTTCTGGATCTGGGAAGAAACGACCCACTTCAGAACCTGTCATTACCGCTGCGTTATCTTTATAAGCAGACAGAACGTGCTCTGGTGTCGTTTCAAAGGTGTTCTTAATCATCTTGAACAATGATTTTTCTTGCTTAACGCCATCGATAGTCCAGTCAGCGTTAAAGATCTTGTGACGACAGTGCTCTGAGTTCGCTTGTGCAAACATCATTAGTTCGATGTCAGTCGGGTTACGACCTAGCTTCTCGGTGAAGCTTTCAAGAAGGTAATCGATCTCATCTTCTGCAAGTGCAAGACCTAGGGTAACGTTTGCTTTTTCAAGCGCTTTACGTCCGCCAGTTAATAGGTCAACTTCCGCATAAGGAGCAGGCTCAGCCACGGTAAATAGTGCCGCCGCTGATTCGAAGTCAGTGAAAACCACTTCCATCATACGGTCGTGCAGGATTGCTTTCAGCTCAACAAGTTGAAGCTCAGAAAGTTCGGCAGAGGTTTCAATGTAGAAAGCAGTACCGCGCTCTAGACGTGACACTTTAGCCAGTCCACAGTTGTGTGCGATATCTGTTGATTTTGAAGACCAAGGCGAGATAGTGCCCGGGCGTGGCGTTGCAAGCAGCAGTAAACCTTCAGGTTCATGCTCTTCAATCGTTGGACCGTAAGTCAGTAGCTTTTCTAGCTTCTCAACTTCAGACTCATCTAGGTCTGCCGTTAGATCAGCAAAGTGGGCAAACTCAGCGTAAATACCTGTTACAGGTAAGCTTAATTCACGACAAAGCTCTAAAAGCTTGTTAACACGAAACTCAGATAGAGCTGGGGAGCCACGCAAAATTCTCATGTGCTTAGGTCTCTTATGCAGTTGATTAAGGTAGTATTGGAATAAATTCAGTGGGTTATAGGAACAACCTAACTGTTTTCTTCGAAGCTATTCCCGAAGGTTGCCAAACCTATGCCGATTCCACCTCTTCAATGCGAGCGCATTATAAAGCATTTCTTTTTGTGACGTAACACCAAAAGCAACCGTTTGCGTGATTTTTTTTATCTTTATGCGTAAATGGTACTTTTGCTGCATTTATCAGCACTTTTACAACTGTTTAAATAAACCTGCTTTGCCAGCCTTGCGGGGTTTGGTATAAAGGGGCTTCCACTTTTCGAGATTTCATTTTGATGCCTAAATTTACGCTCATCTTTTCGTCTAAGTTCCTTCTGCTTGCCATTGCCCTAGTTGGGTTGGCTGGATGCCAGATTGAGTCAGAACCTAAAAGTGTCCTTGAGCAGATACGAGAGCGAGGCGTTCTTCGCGTCGGCACCCTGAATAACCAACTCTCTTATTACATTGGTCCCGATGGCCCTGCTGGTTTGGATTACGAGTTAGCTCGTGAATTTGCGCAGGAGCTTGGTGTACAGCTTGAGATTAAACCCGCTTACCGTTTATCCGGCCTCTTTCCAGCCTTAAAGAAAGGCGAGATCGATCTTATCGCGACAGGGTTAACGCAAAACAATAACCTGACACGCGCTTATCGCGCTGCGCCCGCCTATTACTATGTAAGCCAACAAGTGGTGTATAAAAAAGGACAGTGGCGCCCAAGAAACCTTCAACAACTGATCAAGTTCGAGAATAAGCGTCAAGCTGATTTCGTAAAAGCACAAACTGAATCAGAAGAAACGGCATCTACCGAAACATTGACGCCATCTTTGGTGGTAGTGAAGGACTCACATTTTGAGCCAACGCTAAAACAGATCCAGAACAAGCACGATGACTTTATCTACGATGCAATAGGTAATGCTGACATCAATGACCTGCTAAAAGAAGTGTCGACTGGTGAACGCTTGTTTACTGTTGCGGACTCGATTGAGCTGTCACTCTCACAACGTTTATACCCAGACGTAGCCTTAGCTTTTGAACTGACAGAAGATCAACCTATCTCTTGGTATTTACAGAAGTCTGAAGATGAAAGCCTTTATGCATTACTGATTGAGTTCTTTGGTAATCTAAAACAGTCTGGTGAACTGGCTTCACTGGAAGAAAAATACATCGGCCATATCGGCACTTTTGATTACGTTGATACTCGTGCATTTATCCGTGCATTGGATAGCAAGCTGCCAAAATGGTCGCCACTATTTCAGAAATATTCTCAAGAATTTGACTGGCGCTTGATTGCCGCTTTAGCATACCAAGAGTCACACTGGAATCCTGTCGCACGCTCTCCAACAGGTGTTCGAGGCATGATGATGCTGACACTGCCTACTGCGAAGAGCGTTGGTGTAACCAATCGTCTCGATCCGAAACAGTCGGTACAAGGCGGTGTTGAATACCTGCGTCGTATCGTGAATCGAGTACCAGATTCAATCACCCAACACGAGAAGATCTGGTTTGCGCTTGCCTCATATAACGTAGGTTACGGGCACATGATGGATGCTCGTCGCTTAACCAAAGCACAAGGCGGTGATCCTGATGCTTGGGGTGATGTGAAAGACAGGCTTCCTCTGCTAAGACAGAAGAAGTACTACAGCAAAACTCGTTACGGGTATGCGCGTGGTGATGAAGCAAGGAATTACGTTGAGAACATTCGCCGTTATTATCAGAGCATTATTGGCCATGTAAATAAGCGTAATAAAGAGGAAGAAGCGAGCCTTGAAGGTTTGGTAGTTATCCCACCTCTAGAGGTATCAGATGCTGAATCAACAATCAGTGAAACTGAATCCGCAGTGAACGACGCTGAGTCTTCCAAATAAAAGAAAAAGAGCAATGCCATTTAGCATTGCTCTTTTTTATTGCATCACGATAAATGACCAAAACAAACAAAACGCCTGCGATATCCAGAGTGTCATATTGCAGTAACAATCGAACTTTATAACGTCACACCATAAGCGACATAATGCTCTGTTGCATTCAGCTCTTAGCCATCACGATAGTGGTTCAGAAAGCCAACGCTAAGTTCGTGGCAAAGCTTATAAGCAAATAACCACTATAATTAAAACTGAAGTCATACTTACAAAGCCAGACGACAAATAGGAAATCGTTGAAATGATGAAGAACAAACTGAAATCGAAACGCCTTGATAAGACCGTTGCTGCCAACCGTCGTAAGCGTATGCTTTCAAATAATAAGAAGAAGATCATTTGGCGCAACCGTGCTTTCATGCAGATGATTGCTGAGTAAAAGTAATGACCAACTAAGTTTGCTTGGCACTCTTATGATTGAGAGTGCCGAAAGATCGCTGCTATTTTTTGTTACAGACCTTGTTCTTGTTACTGACCTTATTCTTATTACTTGCCTTGTCAGATTCTAAACGCTGCTCTTCCTGCAAACGCTCAAGCTTTCGCTTCTCTTTGATCTCTTTTCTACGGCGCTTAAAAAACGCCTGTAATTGTTCACGACACTCTTCCTCTAACAAACCATGCTCAACATCGGCATAGTGGTATGAGGCTTGGCTTTCAAAGAGATTCAATACCGTACCCGCCGCACCCGCTTTTAAGTCTGGAGCACCAAACACAATGCGCTTTACTCGGCTGTGTAATAAGGCACCCGCGCACATTGGGCAAGGTTCTAAGGTGACATACAAGGTGGTATCAAGTAAGCGATAGTTTTCCAAGGCTTGACCTGCTTTACGCAAGGTTTCGATTTCTGCATGTGCGGTTGCATCGTGGCAGCCAATCGAGCGGTTCCATCCTTCAGAGATAACCTCCCCATCTTTCACTAGAACAGCACCAACGGGAACCTCTCCCTCTTTTTCTGCTTGCTTAGCGACCTCGATGGCGCGTCGCATGAAGATTTCATCTTGAGGGCTGAATTGATGGTCTAACAAAGGGAGCTCCAGAAAACAAAGGATAAAAACGAAAATAGGTATGCGGTGAAGCATACCTAATCTTCGTGATAATGAACAATAAAGAGATAAGAGGCAATGAACAATCGCCGCTTACTGATTAGGCGGATCGCTAGCTATTGGCGCCTTCTATGTCATCGGCTATTTGCGTCGCTTTGATACTCACAATTCGATTGTTCTCAACAGAGATAACTTCAAACTGCCACTGCTGGTATTGAACAACTTCACCGGCATCAGGTAAGCGCCCTATTAACCAAGTCACTAGGCCATTCAACGTTTGGAAGCTCTCGCTTTCACCCTCAAAATCCGACAGCTCTAAGCGGTTTTTCAGTTCACTGATAGGAATCAATCCATCCACCAGCAATCCATCTTCCACTTGCTCTGTCCATAGGTCATTGGGGTTATTGGATAGCTCACCGGCAATCGCTTCAAGAATATCGTAATGAGTCACAAGGCCTTGAACATCGCCATATTCATCAACAATGAATGCCATCTCTGTACCCGACTCTTTAAAATAGCCAAGTAGACGTAAAGCCTTCATCGATTCAGGAACATAGATCGGAGAGCGAGATAGCCCCATGATCACTTGAATGTTTAAATTGCCCGCCTGATTCAATAAGGCTTTGGCTGACACCGTACCGACCACTTTATTGAGGTGGTCTTGGCACAATGGAAACACACTATGCTTTGAACTGCGCAGCTTTTTAAATATCTGCTCAACCGGTTGGCTAATATCCAGAAAGTCGACGTCTCGACGTGGCGTCATCAACGAGCTCACCAAACGGTCATCAAGCTGTAAGATATTGCGAATCATCTCTTGCTCGCCACGTTCAATCACACCAGATTCCGAGCCTTCTTTCACGAGTGCATGAATATCATCTTCCGTCACACTGTCTTCTTCGCCACCACGTCCCATTAACTTGAGAATACCTTCCGTAGAAGCAGACAACGCAAACACAAACGGCGTCGCAATTTTAGATAACCAGAAGATAGGCAGCGCGACTAGCACAGCAATGTTTTCAGCTTGAGATTGAGCAAAACGTTTTGGCACTAGCTCACCTACAACAATCGCGAAGTAAGTAATACCCACAACGACTACCGTGGTAGACAGGATATTCGCTTGTGTTGGATCGAGTCCCCACAGTTCAAGTTGAACGGCCAGTGGAGCAGAAAGCGTCGCCTCACCCACAATACCGCTGAGTAGGCCGATTACCGTAATACCGATTTGAATGGTTGAAAGGAAGCGGGTTGGATTTTCTTTGAGCTCAAGAGCAACCTGAGCGGAGCGATGTTTTTCGGCTAAGCGTTTCAGCCGACTATTCTTTGCTGCTACCAGTGCAATCTCTGACATGGCAAACAGACCATTTAAAACAATTAACCCTACTAAAAGCAGAATCTTCATGTGGCTTGGATTTCCTAAATTTACCGGCCAACAATTAGCCGTAATCCGGAGTATAAGCTGAGTGCCTTTATTTTGAATATAAAAAGTTTTGGATATAGAAAGTTTGGGATATAAAAAGTCTTGGCTATAAAAATCTTGGATAAAAAAACAGAAAAAAATAGCAAAAAAAAGCCCGCACATTTCGGTGCGGGCTTAGCAATAAATAAAGCTTAATTTTGCTTAGTTCAATCTTACATTGTGTAAGTGTAAGGAGCTTGGATACCTAGCGGGATACCAAGAGCCCAGTAACCTAGCAAGAAGATAGACCAACCGATTAGCATAGCAATCGAGAATGGCATCATTAGAGAAGCTAGAGTACCGATACCTGTCGACTTAACGTAACGTTGACAGTAAACAACAACCAGTGGGAAGAACACCATCAGTGGAGAGATGATGTTAGACACTGAATCGCCTACACGGTAAGCCGCTTGAGATAGCTCAGGAGAGATACCCACAACCATTAACATAGGAACTAAGATAGGACCAATAAGAGCCCACTTAGCTGAAGCTGAACCTACAAGAAGGTTAACTGAAGCCGTTAGTAGAATCATACCAACAACCGTTGCTTCACCAGGAAGATCCATTGCTTTCAAGCCTTCAGCACCGTAAAGCGCCAGCATAGTACCGATGTTTGATTGAGCAAATGCTGATAGGAACTGAGCACAGAAGAACGACATTACAATGTATGCGCCCATCGTTGCCATCGTCTCAGACATTGCTTTGATAACATCATTACTATTCTTGAAGGTACCCGCTACACGGCCGTAGACGATACCCGGAATAATAAACAGGATGAAGATCAGAGGAACGATAGACTTCATTACTGGTGCTGAGAACGCCGTTAGTTCGCCTTCTGGTGAACGAAGTGCTGAGTTTTCAGGCATTAGAGCCGCGATAAGCAGACCAATACCGGCAACCATTGCCCAACCAGCGAATTTGAATGCTTTAGATTCAATGGCTGTAAACGTACCTAGATCAGGTGCTTGTTCTGCATCTTCATCGACAGGCGTATTGGCAAGACGAGGCTCGATGATTTTCTCTGTAACGTACCAACCAATTGCCACAATTAGAATTGAAGACAAACCAGTAAAGAAGATGTTCGCTAGAGGGTTGATCACGTATGCAGGGTCAAGAACGTTTGCCGCTGTTTGAGTGAAACCTGCTAGTAGCGGATCAATACCTGAAGGAATGAAGTTCGCTGAGAAACCACCTGATACACCAGCAAACGCTGCTGCAATACCCGCTAGAGGGTGACGACCCGCTGCGTGGAAGATGATACCGCCAAGAGGGATTACTAGAACGTAACCTGCATCTGCTGCTGTGTGAGACACGATAGCAACAAGAATTAGCATTGGCGTTAGCAACTTAGCTGGCGTGAAGTTAAGCATCTTCTTAAGGCCAGTCGTAATGAAGCCTGAAGAGTCAGCAACGCCAACACCTAGCATAGCAACAAGTACGATGCCTAGCGGTGCGAAGCCTGTGAACGTGGTAACCATATTCGCTAGGAAGCTAGCAAGCGCTTCACCAGTAAGTAGGTTGTTTACTTCAAGAGCAGCACCCGTTTGAGGGTTGATTAAGTCGAATGAAAGATTCGATAAAAGTGCAGATGCTACCCATACAATAACTAGAGCCCAGAAGAACAGAATTGCTGGATCTGGAATTTTGTTGCCGGCGCGTTCAATGAAGTTTAGAAAGCGGTCCATACCACTGATCTTCTCAGTCGATGGTGCTTTTTTTACGGCTTGGTTACTCATTGTAACTCCATATGTGATGTTGTTTGTTTAGGCCTAATATAAGTTTTGACCATGGCCTATTGGTACAGCACATATTCTATTAAAGTCGCTGTTAAAAAGCACAAGGTTCCACATCATTTTCCATAAATGGAGACATATTTTGCAAAAATACTGTACAACAGCAACAATATAAAAACACAAAAAACACCATTCCATATACAGAGTTTTAACTGGCACGTAAACAATGTCCGAGGAGTGAAAACTATCAGTAAAGGAGAAGCGTAGGGCTTGGCATGCAGTAAACGTTTGCTTAATAGATCAATCAAACTCACTGTATTTGGAGAGCATAGTTTCGAGGTGAATGCTTTGCGCACGGTTCATGCGATCTCGCCATGCAACAGTCACCGTAATGTTTTTCAAAGCGTGAGACAAGGCACCACTGGCATTTGTCACCTCACAGCTCATCGTATACCCAGAGCCCGACAAACCAGATAAAGGATCCGAACTTGTCGCATTGCGACAGTAGTCCGCTTGATTGAGATCCGTAAAAAGGATTAACCCTACAGCTCCCCCCACATCCGATACACGAGTTCGATAATACTCCATCTGCCTTTCAGCAAAATGAAGCGCTTCTACACTGTGCAACGCGTAATCCGATTTTTGTTCTGCATAGACCTGTAGCTTAACCAACCCTAGCGAAGCGATACCGATCAATAGAAAAGAGATCAGGACCTCTATCAAGCTAAAACCGGAATGTTTATAAGTCATTCCATGATCCCTTTTTCCATTTGGCTTTCAAAGGAACACTATGGGGGTTGTATTCACCTGTGTAATCTAAGTTAATCGAACCTTGAATTGTCGATAACCCGCCAACTGAATCAAAGAACATCCCTCCCTTGGGAAAAAAAGAAGCAAATCCAATATAAACCGAATTGTTCTGCACTAAGCCGGCGATAGGTATCGTATTTGGAACTTTGGCCCATAAGCCGCTCAATAGGTCCGTATCAACATCAGGGGAGGCTGGTTCGTCGTATATGCTCATATCATTTAGGTGATAAAAGGAACCATCAAACACACTTGCATTACCGTTCGCAACGATGCCATCTTGAATCACTAATGAACGTGGAGTAATAACACCGGGGATAGGTTCTACCACATTAATTGGTGGGTGATAGACCACGCAATCACCGATCACCCACACCTTATCTTTGCCACTAGTAAAGGCGTTATTAATCGCTTGGCTACACTTATTACCTTGATACTTCCCGTTGAATAAATCAATGTGCTTGGGGGGAGATACAGTCCTGTCAATGAGGTCAATCACATGATAATCACGCTTAATCTGGTCAATATTTTCTGGCGTTTTAGATACCCCAAAGTAATTAGAGAAAGTATCGATGGCTGGGTCAAATTTGAAATCTGATTGAAAAGCATTTGAAGGCAATGACCCAACTGAATCAATGGTTGCATTGCGGTTAATATCGGTTGTCGGTTGGCAAGACTCAAAGGTAGGAAAAGGAGGGAGACCGCCCGTAGGTGTGATTGTCTTCAGACGCCCGCCGCCTTGGTTTTTATAGATCACACTATCTAAGAACCGAACAGACACACATTCGTTAATACCACCGACCGCAGTAAGACTAATATCTGGGGTAATATCGATATTGTGATCAGAAATAAACTCCAAACTCGAATTGGTTTGCATCGCCCCTAGCCCCGACGAATTGTTAAAACTTATCTCTTTGTTCAGAGATAAATAGTGAGCACTCGACACCAATATATTCGGTGTTAGGTTATCTGATTTCAACGTAAGGACTTTCGACTGCTGACAGTGATTCATTAAATCATTGGGAATTGCCGTGAGATCATTTTCAGCTATATAGGTAAAACCACACTCCAACCCAGCCTCGGCGTTCCAATGAGCTTTGCGGACTTGAACTTCATTCTGCGCGACCTTAATTTGATGAAAAACGCTGCGATAGGTGCCCAAAGTAACAATTAAAGCACTCAACACTAAAACAGATGTGATTAACAACGTAGCCACTCCAGCTTGCTGCTTTACCGAGGTCATTGCCAATTCCTTTGCTTAACGGTTATAGCGACGCCTTTAGAGATCCCAGCACTCGGAATTGACGCAACAATATTCAAATCAGTGAGCGTAGTGCTCACCCCATTTTTGCTCAACACTTGTGAGGATATTGATAAATCGTCGACGGAAATAATGCTATCGTCGAAAAGTGAGTAGCATGAGGTAACTTGATCATGGGCTAAAATGTTCCCTGGAGTAAGAACGCCCTTTTCACAAACTTTCAATCGAGTCCCCTCCTTTTTATACACGATATTCCTGTAATTTTTTCCGTCAGTTGATCCCTCTTTCAAATAGACGAACCCCACCTCAACACCACCGCTAACATGAATCGTATTAACGGCATTTAATAGCTTCAGGGACTCTCCATTTGAACCATCGTAGCCTGCTCGTTGAATATCTTCTTTCATTACCTGCATCGTGCTCGTAAGGTTTTGCAGCAGCAATAGCTCAATGCCTTTGTCTTTGGCTATTCTGTGCCCCGTCATAAATACGCTGCCGATAATAGCAATCGCGAATACACCAATAACGGAGGTGACCATCAGTTCAATGAGAGATGCGCCCTTTTGCTTTCGCAAGCTTCTGCTGCGGGCCTTAGCAAGCATAGTAACCATACTGAGCGCCTGATTCGCCGCACACTTTAATTCGCCCCGGAGGGCTAGATAGTTTAATCAAAAGCCGGTCGGTTGAAGCTCTTTTAGGAGCCAAGTAAATCGTACCTCTGGCAGGCCTTCCTCTTACACTTTCAAAGCTGATTTTTGAGCCTGTATAGTTATGAGAAAACGATAAATCTCGAAACGGTTCTCCCGACAACATCAGCAATGTATCACCAGACAGATCTTCCGTAGGCTTCAACCATACTGTCCACTCCCCCGTAGATTGCTCTTCATTTTTAGCCGTCGAGAAATGTACCCAGAGTTTTTGATTTCTTTTCACAGACTCAGACTTTGCCTGTACTAAGAAACCATTCAACTCCCCAGCAAGGCGCTGTATCTTGACTGTTTGGGTGACTGAACTAAAACTCGGAGCAGCCGTCGCTACCAATATCGACAGTATCGACACCGTTATTAACAGCTCTAATAAAGTAAACCCGCGAGTCATTTCCCAAATTCCTATGTAATCAGGTGCGTAAGCATATTTAATCTTGCACCGATGCTACCACCCGAGAAAAATGGACAGGGTTATGAAAGGAAACTACTCGTGAAGATTCGAATAAAAAGATGTAACAACAACAATTTAAGTATGAAAGGAATGACACTGATCGAATTATTGATCGCTGTTGCCATTGTAGGAGTACTCAGTGCAATAGCTTATCCAAGCTACACAAGCCATGTTTTAAAATCGCATCGGATGACAGCGATAGGAGATATGGCAAAAATTCAACTTGAACTTGAGAGTGCTTACGCCGGAAATTATGCCACGGCTGCTGGAAACATAGTTTCTGGAGGGACGTGCTCGTTTTGCGATACCGATACAAGCAGGTATACACTAACAATTTCGGCTAGCAGTACCTCATACTCCATTCAAGCTGAACCACACGCACCACAGACAAATGATGACTGCTTAGACTCACCGACTGATATTCTGGAGTTACATCACTCAGGTGTTTCAGAGCCTCAAGCGTGTTGGAAGTAACAAGAGGAGACACTAAAGCCTCTAGGGGGTGATCTGAAAAATTTCGATTATTTTTGCTATGAGCTTCTTTTATACCAATCAAAAAACACAAATCTATAGACACAAAAAAACCTGCTACATGAGCAGGCTTTTCTACTTTTATCATTAAATTGAAGTATCAATAATTTAAAGATCAACAACTTAACGTGTCAATAACCTATTTATCTAATCAGTTGATTACTTAGTTAGGTCATCAAAGAAGTTTTTCACGCCGCTGAAGAAACCTTCAGATTTTGGCTTGTGCTTGCTTGCAGCTTCACCACAACATGTTTCTTCAAATTCACGCAGTAGTTCTTTTTGACGAGAGCTTAGCTTAACCGGTGTTTCAACCACTAGCTTAACGATTAGGTCACCCACACCGCCGCCACGAACGCCTTTCACACCTTTGCCACGCATACGGAACATACGGCCCGTTTGTGTCTCTTCAGGTACTTTAAGGTTTACACGGCCATCTAATGTAGGAACTTCAACTTCACCGCCTAGCGCTGCCATTGTGAAGCTAACTGGCACTTCACAGTAAAGGTTGTTGCCGTCACGCTCAAAGATGTTGTGCTCTTTTACGTGTACTTGTACGTACAAGTCGCCAGCTGGAGCGCCGTGCTCTCCTGCTTCGCCTTCGCCAGATAGACGAATGCGATCACCAGTATCAACACCTGCTGGGATCTTAACGTTAAGCGTTTTCGTCTTCTGTTTGCGACCTTGACCATGACATGAGTTACATGGGTCTTTGATGATCTTGCCTTTACCGTTACAAGTAGGACAAGTCTGTTGAACCGCAAAGAAACCTTGGCGCATTTGTACCTGGCCGTGGCCATGACAAGTACCACACGTTTGTGCAGAAGAACCCGCTTTCGCGCCGCTACCATCACAAATGTCACATTCAACAAGTGTTGGTACTTCAATCTCTTTAGATACACCACGAACGGCTTCTTCTAGAGAAAGCTCCATGTTGTAACGCAAATCAGAACCACGTTGAGCACGCGCTTGACCGCCGCCACGACGACCGCCGCCGAAGATATCGCCAAATACGTCACCGAAGATATCGCCGAAGTCACCTTGGCCACCGCCGCCGTAACCGCCGCCGTAACCGCCGCCACCCATGCCACCTTGTTCAAAAGCTGCGTGGCCGTATTGGTCGTAAGCTGCTTTCTTTTGAGCATCGGTTAGGATCTCGTACGCTACTTTTACTTCTTTAAATTTGTCTGCTGCGCTGTCATCACCCTGGTTACGGTCTGGGTGGAATTTCATCGCTAAGCGTTTGTACGCTTTTTTAATATCGCGCTCTGATGCATCGCGGCTTACGCCTAATACTTCGTAAAAATCACGTTTTGACATGTTCTAGGTCACCAAAATAATTGCTACTGCCGAATGTTCACTTCAGCAGTCTGTGTATCAATCTAGATAAAAGTTCTGCCGGCTGAAACGCCGAATAAAGCTATTATCTAGATCGACAAGTCTAAATACAAATTTACGGGCGTGAGAGTTACCTCTGACGCCCGCAATAATAAGTCTTTGAGACAATGAATTTCTAAGCAAGTAGCTTGAGTTCTAGGAGGAAGCGCGGAGCCTACGCTAGTAGGTGAGCACTTCCGACAACGAAATCAGGCTACTCTGCGACGAAATTATTTTTTGTCTTCTTTTACTTCTTCGAACTCAGCGTCTACCACATCGTCGTCTTGCTTAGGTTGTTCACCAGCGTCAGCACCAGCTTGTTCAGCTTGAGCTTTCTGTTGAGCAATTTCCATTAGCTTTTGAGCTGCTTGCATAAGTTCTTGAACTTTAGCGTCGATAGCTTCTTTGTCGTCACCAGACTTAACTGATTCTAGAGCTTCGATAGCTGCTTCGATTTTAGCTTTCTCGTCTGCAGGTAGAGCTTCACCAGCTTCTTCTACTTGCTTCTTAGTGCCGTGAATCATTTGGTCAGCTTGGTTACGTGCAGTTACTAGCTCTTCGAACTTCTTGTCAGCTTCTTTGTTAGCTTCTGCTTCTTGAACCATTGCTTCGATCTCTTCCTCAGACAAACCGCCTGATGCTTGGATAGTGATCTTCTGCTCTTTACCTGTCGCTTTATCTTTAGCAGATACGTTCAGGATACCATCAGCATCTAGGTCGAATGTTACTTCAACTTGTGGCATGCCACGTGGTGCTGGTTGGATACCTTCTAGGTTGAACTGACCAAGAGACTTGTTGTAAGTAGCTTGCTTACGCTCACCTTGAAGAACGTGGATAGTTACTGCGCTTTGGTTGTCTTCAGCTGTAGAGAACACTTGATCCGCTTTAGTAGGGATAGTTGTGTTTTTCTCGATAAGCTTAGTCATTACGCCGCCCATCGTTTCGATACCGAAAGATAGAGGAGTAACGTCTAGAAGAAGAACGTCTTTAACTTCACCAGCTAGTACACCACCTTGAACAGCAGCACCCATTGCAACAGCTTCGTCAGGGTTCACGTCTTTACGTGGCTCTTTACCGAAGAATTCAGTTACTTTAGCTTGAACCATAGGCATACGAGTCTGACCACCTACTAGGATAACGTCAGTGATTTCGCCTACAGATAGGTCAGCATCTGCTAGAGCAACTTTTAGTGGCTCAAGAGAACGTTGAACTAGGTCTTCAACTAGAGACTCAAGCTTCGCGCGAGTCACTTTGATGTTCATGTGCTTAGGACCAGTCGCATCTGCAGTAACGTAAGGTAGGTTTACGTCAGTTTGAGTAGTAGAAGAAAGCTCGATTTTCGCTTTTTCTGCTGCTTCTTTAACACGCTGCATTGCTAGTGGATCAGCTTTAAGGTCGATACCTTGCTCTTTCTTGAACTCATCTACTAGGTAGTTGATCATGCGGTTATCGAAATCTTCACCACCAAGGTGAGTATCACCGTTAGTTGAAAGAACTTCGAAAGTCTTCTCGCCTTCTACTTCATCGATTTCGATGATAGAGATATCGAATGTACCACCACCAAGGTCGTATACAGCGATAGTGCGATCACCACCTTGCTTGTCTAGACCGTAAGCCAGAGCAGCAGCAGTAGGTTCGTTGATGATACGTTTAACATCTAGACCAGCGATACGGCCAGCATCTTTCGTTGCTTGACGTTGAGCATCGTTGAAGTAAGCAGGAACAGTTACTACTGCGCCAGTTACTTCTTCGCCTAGGAAGTCTTCAGCTGTTTTCTTCATTTTCTTAAGAACTTCAGCAGATACTTGAGGAGCAGCCATTTTTTGGCCTTGCGCTTCAACCCATGCATCACCGTTATCAGCTTTAACAATGTTAAAAGGCATGATTTCGATATCGCGTTGAACTTCTTCATCTTCAAAACGACGACCGATTAGACGCTTAATCGCGTATAGCGTGTTTTGAGGGTTAGTAACAGCTTGACGTTTCGCAGGTTGACCAACTAGCGTCTCGCCTTCAGTGTATGCGATTACCGATGCTGTTGTGCGTTCGCCTTCAGCATTTTCTAATACGCGTGGTTTGTCACCGTCAAGAACAGCAACACAAGAGTTAGTAGTACCTAAATCAATACCAATGATTCGACCCATCAGGCTTTCTCCGAATAAATTCTATTTAGTTTTTTGCTATACCCACTATGTGGGGGGTAGTAATCAGGGATTCAACCCTAATACACAAATTTAAGTGCAAATGTAATTTGCTTTCGTATGCACCATAGATAAGGGCTCACGAATCCTTTTCAAGGGGGATACTGGATTTTTTCACATTTATTTTGATAAAAGGAATGGTTAGACACGAATACATATCATTACCTTCACATAAGCCCAGTAACTGGGGTTATCACCCAATAAAAAACGGAGCCACTTAGGCTCCGTTTGTCTATTCAGGCTTTCCACTTAGATTTCATCTATAGAGGAAAATCTCTGATTACGCTTCTGCTTTCTTTAGCTCAGCTTCTTCGTTTGTTTCAACGCCGATTTCGCCTTCAGACTTAGCAACGATAGTGTTAACCGCTGTATCACCTACTACGTTAGAAGAAGTACAGAACATATCGTTGATACGGTCTACCGCAGCAATGATAGCTAGACCTTCTGGTGGTAAACCTAGTTGGTGCAATAGAACACCTACCATTACAACACCACCACCTGGAACACCACCCGCACCGATAGACAGTAGCAAGATAGTTAGACCCAGAGTAAAGATGTCAGCCGTGTTGATTGGTTGACCGAATGCGTTTGCTACGAACATTGTCGCTAGTGCTATGTAGATAGAGACACCAGACATGTTCATTGTCGCACCCAGTGGTACACCGAAGCCTGCCACAGATCTTGATACACCAAGCTTTTCAGTTAGAGTGCGCATTGTTACTGGGATAGTCGCGTTCGAACTTGCCGTCGATAGTGAGAAAAGGATTTGCTCACGAGTTGCACGTAGGAATTGCTTAGGCGTAATACCTGTCGCGATACCAACCATCATTGGGTAGAAGAAGAAAATCCAGAACACTAGCATCGCAACAACAAGCGCTACATAGCCCGCTACAGACATAAGTGTCTCAGCGTTCAGTGTCGCACCTAGTTGAATCATCAGAGCGAATACACCAAATGGCGCCAAGCTCATTACTAGGCCGATAAGCTTCATCATGATTTCGTTAGCCATCTTGAACGTTTTGATCGCTGGACCGCCACGTGAATCAAGAGCCTGAATAGCAAGACCAGTCAAAATTGCCATGAAGATGATCTGTAGCATGTCGCCGCTTGCAAACGCCTGAACTGGGTTGCTAGGAACGATGTTCACAACAAGAGAGAAGATATCTGGAGTTTCAGTTGTTGTTAGTTGAACTGTCTCAGAGATCGTTCCGGCTAAATCTGCACCAGCACCCGGCTGGAAAATAAGGCCAACAGTTAGGGCTGCAGAAATCGCGATGATGGTGTTGATAATGTAAAGAGCAAAAGTTTTACCACCTAGGCGACCGAAAGAACGGATGTCTTTCAATTCAACAATTCCGCAAACGATAGATACGTATACCAGTGGAACAACCAATAGTTTGATCAAAGAGACAAACATACCACCGACACCTTCTGCTAGACCTAGCAGGTAAGTATCAAATACTGCAATACCGTTGAATAGGTACTGAATAGCAGTACCAATAAGTAGGCCGGCAAACAAGCCTACAAAAATCTTACTTGAGAGCGATTTATCCATCGTTCTTCTCCAGTTTGTTGTGTTTGAAATTTGTACTTTTATAGTTATATATGCGAGTTAAATCGCTATATCGCAGTGGATTTTACATACAAAGATAACAATTAAAAGTATTTATTTACAAAAACATTACAAGTGTGACATCAAAACATTTCTTCATTAACAACCAGTTTCATAATATAAAACTCTAAATCATTGTTCTGGGTAATATAAAAGGAACAACATTCTTAATGCGGTTTTGGTGACTATTTACGTGGGGTCTCAAGTTATAGGCACAAAAAAAGAGAGGCATATGCCTCTCTTTCCATTTTACGTAAACCAGTGATTTATTTTGTCGCCGCGACTACTCAGTCAATGCGCGACTCAATCACTTGGCAGCGTAACACGTCATTACTTAGCAACCATAACCATCGCAGGGCGAACCACACGACCGTTTAACTCGTAACCTTTTTGCATTACGAACATAACCGTGTTTGATTCGTGATCTGGACTTTCTTGGATAGACATCGCTTGGTGGAATTCAGGGTTGAACACTTCACCTTCAGGGTTGATCTCTTTAAGACCAAACTTAGCAACTGTGTCTACGAACGTTTTGTGCGTTAGCTCAACACCTTCAAACAGTGGCTTAACCACTTCGTTTTCAGCATCTGCCGCTTGCATTGCACGCTCTAGGTTGTCGATGACAGGAAGTAGACCTTCAGCAAACTTGTTCAAAGCGAATTTACGCGCCTTATCAATTTCTTGCTCGCTACGGCGACGCATGTTTTCAACTTCAGCTTTTGCGCGAAGAACAGAATCTTGCTGCTCTTTCATTTTAGATTCGCTAGAAAGTAGTGCAGCTTCTAGTTGAGCGATTTTTGCTTCTTGCTCATCAACAGACTCTTCATTTAGCTCAGCTTCTTCAACTTTCTCAGCTTCAGCAATGATTTGATCTAGCTCTTCTTCCGTTACTTTGTTTTCTTCGTTGCTCATGATCTCTCCAGAATTCGTTTTCAATGCAAGTGACAGGTGTGTTTGCACCCCAAATTGATATAAAACACTCGCATAGACGTTCAACTTGCCTTTATTATGGGGATGAAGAATTTTGATTCAAGCCTAATTCGTTTGGAAACGTTATGAAAAAGCCATTTGAAGTCATCGCCATTATTGGTAAACCTCGAGATCAGCAAGCAATTCAGACTCATAGAGAGCTCTATCAGTGGTTAAGTACTGAGGGTTATCAAGTGTTTGTGGATGACAGACTCGCTACAATTTTAGACGATATCCCACAAGAACATTTTTCTAGCCTAATTGAATTAGGTAAACGCGCCGATCTCGCCATTGTGGTGGGTGGTGACGGAAATATGCTCGGTGCCGCTAGAATCTTGTCACGTTTCGATATTTCAGTGATTGGCGTAAACCGAGGTAACCTAGGTTTCCTTACCGATCTTAATCCTGAAAACTTCCAGAGTGCGCTTACTGATGTACTCAAGGGTGAATTCATGGAAGAAGAGCGCTTCTTACTTGAAACTGAAATTCATCGTCATGGCCAAATAAAAAGCCACAACGCCGCACTCAACGAAGCAGTACTTCACCCCGGTCAAGTCGCACATATGATCGAGTTCGAAGTGTATATCGATGACAGCTTCGCCTTCTCACAGCGTTCTGATGGCTTGATCGTCTCAACACCGACAGGTTCAACCGCCTATTCGCTTTCTGGTGGTGGTCCTATCCTGTCATCAAGCTTAAATGCAATTTCATTAGTACCAATGTTCCCGCACACCCTTTCAAGCCGCCCACTGGTAGTGGATGGAAAGCGTCGTATCAAGCTGATCGTATCGCCTGATAACCGCGGCACTCAAGAAGTCAGTTGCGATGGCCAAATCTCGCTACCGGTTTCCCCTGGCGATGAGATCCACATTTACCAAAGCCCGAATGTACTCAAGCTGATCCACCCTAAAGACTACAACTACTACCATGTTCTACGTAACAAACTAGGCTGGTCGAGTAAGTTGTTCTAAAAGAATAAAAGCTCCAGAAGTAACCGAATTATGAAAGGCTGACGACGTTCGTCAGCCTTTTTTATTGCCCATAGAAAGCCCGTAGGCTCTCGCTTCTCTGCAATTCCTTATACCTCCACTCCCGACAGGGAGGAACAACTGAGTTGGGAATCTACTGCGGTTTCAGTGATCTACAGACAACCTCAATTCTGAGATCTGTCGCAAAAAAATTTCACCCACCGACTTTACTGTATAAAGAAACAGTATATACTGGGATTATATACAGTATTGTTCAGTTATACAGGTAAATAAAAATGCTGGCTCATCTAAGTGTTAATAATTTCGCTATTGTTAAGTCTTTACAGCTAGAACTCTCTAAAGGCATGACAACAATCACCGGAGAAACTGGTGCGGGTAAATCTATCGCTATCGACGCTTTAGGCTTGTGTCTTGGAGGAAGATCTGATGCAGGAATGGTTCGACAAGGTGAAGAAAAAACCGAAGTCAGTGCCGCTTTTTTACTTGAGAACAATCTGCATGCTACCCGCTGGTTAGAAGACAATGAACTGCTTGATGGCGGTGAATGCATCCTACGCAGAACCATCTCTAAAGAAGGTCGCTCTCGCGCATTCATCAACGGCAGTCCCGTGCCTCTTTCACAATTAAAATCGCTTGGACAGCTGTTGATCAACATTCATGGTCAGCACGCGCACCATCAGTTGATGAAAAGCGATTACCAAATGGCCATGCTTGATCAATACGCAGGTCACTTGAACCTATTGAAATCGACACGTAATGCTTACCAAGCCTGGCGACAAGCCGATAACCACTTAAAAGAGTTACGTGAAAATAGCCAGCAAAACCAAGCTCAAAAACAACTTCTTGAATACCAAATCAAAGAGTTAAATGAGCTGTCTATTGGGGAGGAAGAATATGAAGACCTCGAACAAGAGCATAAGCGCCTCTCCAATAGCGGAGAACTGGCCACAACCTGCCAACAAGCTATCGAGCTTATTTATGAAGGCGAAGAAGTTAATGCGCTTGGTATTCTGCAATCGGCCAATAACTCCCTGATTCAGTTAGCGGAGCTAGATGAAAGATTGGCTGAGTTACCAAACTTATTGTCTGAAGCCATTATTCAGATAGAAGAAACCAATAACGAGTTAAGAACATACCTAGATGGCATTGATGTCGATCCAGGTCGTATGGCTTACGTTGAAGAGCGCTTCTCAAAAGTGATGTCGATGTCTCGTAAACATCACGTGTTGCCAGAAGAGCTTTATAAGCACCATCAAGACTTATTACAACAAGTTGAAGCGCTTGATTGCTCTGATGAAAAATTGGAAGAATTGGCAAACGAGGTAGAAAACCAATACCAGTCGTTCGTGGCTAAATCAGAGAAGCTTCATAAATCTCGAACTCGTTACGCAAAAGAACTCAACAAGCTGATCACGCAAAGCATGCATGAACTGAGCATGGAAAAAGCGCAGTTTGCCATTGAAGTAAACAACACCAACACACACCCTTCTCCATTAGGTATGGATAACGTGACCTTCATTGTTTCGACCAACCCAGGTCAACCAATGCAGCCCATTGCTAAAGTGGCTTCTGGGGGCGAGTTATCACGAATCTCACTAGCGATTCAGGTGATCACAGCGCAAAAAGTGGATACACCAAGCCTGATTTTCGATGAAGTCGATGTGGGTATCAGTGGACCAACCGCTGCGGTTGTCGGAAAAATGCTACGTAAGCTGGGCGAATCTACGCAAGTTATGTGTGTAACGCACTTACCTCAAGTGGCAGGTTGTGGACATCAACAACTGTTCGTTGCAAAGAACACGAAATCAGGTAAAACCGAGACTCAAATGCACACGCTTGATGAACAACAACGCGTTTCAGAGCTTGCTCGACTGCTTGGTGGCAGCCAAATTACCGAATCGACGCTTGCCAATGCAAAAGAGTTATTAATCGCAGCATAGGTTACATATTCAGCAACTTTCTGATAATTTACCGAAAATTCTTGGCAATTTTGCAACTTAATTCAAAATTGCCAGTCATAACAAGCTCAAAGCGCAAGGAGCTTTTTACTTCTTGCTGGAGCTTGTTTATTATCAGGCAGTATTTTAGCGAAGAAAGATCTCAAACTATGCGAATTAAAAAGTGGTTAGTTGCAGTTCCACTTGCACTAACAATGTTGACCGGTTGCTCTCTACTAGAGAAGTTGGTTTATCGAATTGACATCAATCAGGGTAACTATGTTGAACAAGAAGCTGTCGATCAGCTCAAGTTTGGCATGACAAAAACACAAGTTCGTTACGTTATGGGCTCACCTATGCTTATCGAAAATGGCTACCCAGATACGTGGTACTACATTTACCACCACCAAAAAGGCCATAACGACCCTATCCAGAAAAACCTTGTCGTGAACTTTGATGCCACTGGCACTCTAGTAACGATCAATGGTGATTTTGAAGCCAGTGATGAGTTCTTCGAAAGCCTTCGCTAGCTTTCAGTCAACAAAGCTCTCAGCTGATAAAGCTTTCCAGTCGACAAGGTATGAATCGCAAAAGCCTGCTCACATGAGCAGGCTTTTTAATATCTGCTAACAAATTAGCTGCGTGTCTAACCAACAGGCACAAAAAAGCTCGCCAACATTGCGAGCTCTCTTCTTAGTCGAATTTTTTTAGCACTACGATTTAGCTGCGGCTGCTTTCGCTTGCTCAGCACGCTTACGGCGGATCTCTTTTGGATCGGCTAACAGTGCTCGGTAGATTTCGATACGATCTTTATCGCGAACCGTCGCATCTAGCTTAACGTTGCGGCTGAACACACCAACCTTGTTTTTTGCTAAGTCGATCTCTGGGTATAATTCCAAAACGCCAGACTGCGCAATGATCTCTTCAACGGTCGCGTGCTTGTTTACTACTAAAGTAAACACACGCTGTTCATGCGGAAGTGCAAACACAACCTCTACGTGGATCATATCCGATTCAATAGTCATGGCTTAGTAGACCTGTTTCGCGCGTTGAGTAAAAGCACTGACCATATTACTCGTCAGCTCATTGAAAACCTTACCAAATGCCATTTCAATCATTCGGCTAGAGAATTCAAACTCTAACTTAAGCTCAACCTTACACGCTTGCTCATCGAGCGGAGTAAAATACCAACCACCCTGCAGCTTTTTGAACGGGCCGTCCACCAGCTCCATCAAGATCTCAGCGCCATCCGCTAAGCGGTTAGATGTGGTAAATGTTTTACTGATACCCGCTTTAGAGACATCAACCGAAGCCACCATAGTTGAATCTGAAGATTCGATCACACGTGAACCAGAACACCCTGGCAAAAACTCGTGATAACGAGCAACATCATTGACCAAGCTGAACATCTGGTCGGCACTAAACGACACTAATGCTGAACGAGTAACCTTTGGCATATAGACTCCTGTTAAAGACAGCGTTACATTAACACAAACTGCAATTTTAATTGTATTGGGCCAGAGCGCAAATAAAAAGGATTCCCCAACTAGGGTGCAATCCGTATAATGAGGCCATTATGGCAAAGAATAAATCAAAATCAAAAGCCGGTAGTAATACCATTGCGCTTAATAAGAAAGCTCGCCACGAATATTTCATCGATGATGAGATAGAAGCGGGGCTTGAGCTACAAGGCTGGGAAGTAAAATCCCTACGTGAAGGCAAAACCAATATCGCAGAAAGCTACGTCTACATCCGAGACGGCGAAGCATTCATCAGTGGTATGACGATCACTCCGCTAACTCAAGCGAGTACTCATATCGTGGCGAACCCAACACGCATCCGTAAACTACTAATGTCGAGAAAAGAACTCGACAACCTTATCGGTCGTATTAACCGTGAAGGCATGACGCTTGTCGCAACCGCACTTTATTGGTCTCGCTCTTGGGCGAAGATTAAAGTTGGCGTAGCGAAAGGTAAAAAGCTGCACGATAAACGTACTGATATGAAAGAAAAAGATTGGGCGAGAGATAAAGCACGAATTATGAAGAGTAATTTGCGTTAATTTTAAGCACTTAAACGCACAGTGCTAGACAGGCAAAGCTTTTCTGGTACTATGCAAATAACACTTGGGGCTGATTTAGGATTCGACAGGAATTTTGAAGTCTGAGGTGCATGCCGTGGGGCGGTTGGCCACGTTAAAAGCCGCAAAAAAATAGTCGCAAACGACGAAAACTACGCACTAGCAGCTTAATAACCTGCTCAGAGCTCTCTTACCCTAGCTTCCGCTCGTAAGACGGGGACCAATAAGAGATCAAACCCAAACTAGCTAGCGCGGATTCTCCCACCTGAGAGGAAAAGCGCGAATAACAATTCAGGTTAGCCTTTAACTAGCGTGTCGGTTCGCAGGTTGCTGGTGAAATTAAAGATCGACTAAGCATGTAGTACCAATGATGAATGATTTTTGGACGCGGGTTCAACTCCCGCCAGCTCCACCAAACGTTTGGAAAGGGCCAACTCGAAAGAGTTGGCCTTTTTTTTATTTTATAGTCATCAATTATGCTATCGGTACTAAACGCGCTACCTTTCACTCACAGGGTGACGCACGGTGTAAAGTGCTTTTGATTCCCATGACTTTAGTTTCGAACCATCTCATACGTTTCAAAGTCAGTATTTCCAATTAACTTTTGTGTGGCATATTTGATCTACTTACGTACAGCCATCACCTTACCCGCACAGATAATCACTAATCGCAGAAGAACTTAGCCACAGAACGAATAAAGGCTGGTATCCACCTTCTTGCAATGCCTCTTTAAAGCCAAAGGCTTTGATTATCCCCTGCAAGGTATAAAGTTATATATATCCCTTTGTTGGGATAGCACGGCCAATATCCTCTATGGGGATCAAACCTCATAATATGAAATGACAACTTGTGATTTATAGCCCACAACAATTAGCCAGTACTTCATTGCTAATACGCAAAAAATAAATGGACTCAGTTCGAAGTGGCAAAGAGAGTCGCATAAAGCAAGCTACCATTTCTAACTTTGAAACTAGACCAGATAAAGCCACGCTCTCTACCATGTTTAAAATCATTCAAGCCTTAGATCTGACAGTAAAGGTTGAAACAAGAAGTGAGAGCAAGACAATGTTGTAATGCCTTTGTATTACACACAATACTTGAACGACCACCTTAAGGTTCCGATAGAGAGTTAGCCATACTTTAGGTATCTCAAAGCCCCATGGCTTTGAGTTTTCTATTGTTCTTTCATTACATAAAGTAAATCACATTAGACTTTTAATAAGATCGCCAAGTTTGTAAGCATAAAAGCTCACTACTGTAGACTTTTATGTGATAACTCAATGTATTCACCATAAAAGTGAACTTTAATAGACTTTTATTTAAAATCTACGTATAAATAATTTAAAAGTCTACTAAGACATACTTTATTGCATCATGCTATATGGAGGTTCTATGGTTAAGAAAGTAAAAGCAACTGAGTCACCAGATCTAAGCCAGGTGTTCACACCATCACTACTTGGTGAGGCGATCAAAGCAAAAAGAACTCAAAGTAAAATCACCCAGCAAGATGCAGCATTGCTTTCTGGTGTTTCAAAACAAACCTACATAAAAATTGAACAAGGCAGCTCCGATATTAAACTAACCTCTTTAATGAAAGTTGTGTCTGCTCTAGGAATAAAGATATCGATACAACCATGGCAAGACTTAGATGCTTCAGTCTCATCACAGGAGAAAGGTAATGACGTCTGGGTCTAATCAATACATCCTCGATATAGTCTATAGCCAGCAAGTCATAGGCAAACTATCACTGAGTAAAGAAAGTGATGCTCTATCTGTAATCTACAAGCAAGATTGGATTGATAATGGGTTTCCCATATCGCCACACCTTCCATTTAACTCTGATATACCATCAGTCAATATCAGGAGGTTCTTACAGAATTTGCTCCCTGAAAATAAAGGGTTAGATTATTTGATCGACTTTCTTGGCGTATCACGTTCAAACGTATTTGCACAAGTTGGTGGTATTGGAACAGATACATCAGGTGCAATGATGTTCTTATCTGAAGGTGTTTCTCCAGTTCAAACTGAAACCTCTTTCAACCCAATCAACGATAGTGAATTAATTAAGAAACTATCTGACCCTGAGCTTTGGTATTTAGAAATATGGGAAGGAAAACCAAGACTATCAGTAGCGGGGGTTCAATCTAAGCTCAACGTTTTATCTATCGATGGAAACTTAGGGTTTGGAGAGGGTGAACTATGCTCAACTCATATTGTGAAGTTCGAAAAAAATGACCAACAACACCTTGTCATAAATGAATTTGTGACGATGAAGTTAGCGAAGCTAGTTGAACTAGATGTTGCTGATGTTGAGTTGCGGTATTTTGACCAATTTCCAGCCTTAATTGTAGAGAGATTTGATCGAAAGCTATTTAGCTCAACAAGTGTGAAACGAAGGCATATGATCGATGCCTGTCAAGCTTGTAACCTAGGTGTCGATAGAAAGTATGAACGAAACTTAGGTAAACAAAGAGATGTCAGTCATATTCGTGATGGTGTCAGCTTCACCCGACTTTTTTCGGTAACAGAGCAATGTGAAAACCCATTAGCGGCAAAACTAGCGATCCTAAAGTGGGCAATGTTCAATCTCTGCATTTATAACGCAGATGCACATGGCAAAAACTTCAGTTTCTTTGTCCAAAAATCGGGCTTAACACCAACGCCACTTTACGATCTAGTCAATGTAAGGATGTACCCTGAATTTGAGCAGGATCTTGCGATGGCAATTGGGGATGAATTTGACTCAGATTCTATTAATGCCTACCAACTTGTAGAGTTTGCTGACGATTGTGGTATTTCACCAAAATTGCTTCAACAGAGCCTAGTAAAGATCGCAAATGACATTATAAACAACATTGATGATGCTATATCTCTCGTCACTCCTACTTCTGATTCACAATTACCTTATTTAAACCGATACCGTGAAATCGTTGTGGTTAGATGTAAGCACTTCCTTAAACAATCACCACTCATCACTGAAATTGAGCTTTAACTTATAGATAAGCTATCTAATCAGAATATAGAAAGCACAAAGAGCAAAAGCTCTTTGTGCTTTCTACTTGATAATTAACGCAGCCAGTTCAGTTACTGATGAGGAAGTTGAACCGATAGAAATTAGATAAATTTAGGTGTTACTCCATATCGCCCAGTAAGTAATCTTCATCGCTACTCACTACTGCGCCGTGCTTTAAGAAGTTCTTACCTAGGATCATGCTGTATTCAAAGCGAGAGCGATCTTGAAGGTTTACCCTCACCTCTTTCTCTAGGTCACCCAACTTCACCTTCATTTCTACCACTGGGCGAATGTTCACCTTCTCGCCTTTCTTAGCTTTAATGCGCATTACATCAATCACAGGCTTAGTGAAGTCTTGCTTATCGCCTTGGTTGTTTTGATAGGTAAAGCTCACCATGTCTTGGCCGTCTTTCTTAAATCGTTTGATGTTGACTGCGTTCATTGAGCTTACATCTGCGCCTGTATCCAACTTGGCAGGGAATGTCATGCCGTTGACTTCAACAACCTCGATGTGCCCGACTTTAAACAAAGGCTCCGATTTCAAAAGATAATCAGATCGAGTATTCACATATACCCCATCTTTCGCCATCTTCTTACCTAAAACAAAGTAGGCCTCTTTCTCATTACTGTTAAGTACATCGATAGCAAACTCTTGTTGGCGAACTTTACCAGCGCCCAAAAACTCACCACTTACAACCGGACGAGTATCATCACCGACCTTAAGCTTCTTAATAATTGACTTTGTTATCTTCTGCTTCTCACCATTTACATCTGTAAGATAAAATTCAACAGAAGCCTCTTTGCCTTTACCTGTCATTTCAAAACTGTCGACCTTCAGCAAAGGCGTGTTGACAGTAAATGAAGCAACAGCCTTCATAGGAAAACCATCTAATGTGATATCTTCTTCCGGTGAGATAATCAGTGGCTCAGTCTTTTTCGCGACCTCGCTGAAATTCTCAGATCCTTCAGAAAGAATATTTTCAGCGTTGGTATCAATCATGAAAAGTTCGCTTGCGGTGCTTGTACCAAATCTCAACTGTGACACGCTACTCGAGCGGTCACGTAGGTACACCAGAACGTCTTTGGTTGTGTTTTCATCGAGTTGGACTGGTACATATACCAGAGGTCTCTTTTTACCACTCACGCTTAACATACGAACTAATGGCAGTGTCATCTCTTTCTGTTTGCCATCGTTGTCGAACATATCAAACGTCACTTCACTGTTCTTCTTATCTACGTCGATGTCTTTTGCATGAAGAATACTGTAGCGATTCTTTAAGGAGAAGGTCGCGTTCATCGCCATTCCGGAGATAGACACCACCTCTTTACGGCCAACAACCGTCGCGTTTTCCTGCTCTTGCAAATAGTCGTAACCAGCAAACACTAAGGCGTTGTCAGCAAGAAAGGTTTTGCCGATCAGCACTGGCGCAGAGAAGTGACTTCTGTCCGTCAGGTTAACGTCTGTTTTTAATTCATGGTCCGCAATAGTCAGCGACATCTTAACCGTAGGGCGAAGCAAAGGCGTGCTGCTGGTGCGGCTGCGTATTATGCTGACACGCTCTAAAGGTGCTTCGATTAATACCATGTCACCCGTACGTGGGTTTTGAACCTTGAAAGAGACCACAGCTTCATATTTCGCAAAGGTGCTGCCATCCCAATCATCGTAATCAACATCAGAATTGTTCAACAGGTCTTCGGTTAACGCCGCCATCAACTCTTTGTCTTTGAGATTTTGGTAATCGGGATTAGAGCTCTTCACATGAATGTCTTCCGCATGCATAGAAGTGGTTTCCGCACCGGTATCAATTTTACCAATGAAAGGAACGTCTTTTAGCCCTTGAACGCTAGATAGGTACACGTTCTCAGTACGACCTAATACCGACTTACCATCGAGTTCGTAAGTCGGGTTTTGAGTGGTGTGTGAAGTGTCTGTAGCCAAAGAATATTGTGTAAAAAGTAGAGTGCTTAAAAGAGTTAGAGCCAAAGGTATCTTTTTCATTAGTTGGTCCGTTGTGATCAGTTCACTAATAATACTGGCGATTCGGCAAATAGTTCCCCCACCAGCAATGGTTCTCACATAACGTTAACGCTATGAGTTTTTCGATGACAAACCGATGACTTTGCGCTGCATTCGCTTATCGATTATTGACTAATGGATACCCAACAACCTGTTCAATACTCAGTGTTACATTGGAGAAATGAATACAAAAAAGGCCAACGACAAGCGCTGACCTTAGCTATTCAAAACACACCTGAAGCGAGTTTAACTTGCTAAAACACAAACGGTTCTAGATAAACATAGCACTAAAAAGTCCCGACTGTTTTCTTTGCACAGATAGCTCGAGCTTTTTCTGCGTTCTCACCTTTATTTTTGAGATAGCACTGTCGATAAGATTCGACGTAGCGCTCAAATAACACTTTGGCTTCAGGTTTGGGTTTAGAGAGCAGTTGATTGACGAACTTTCTTGAGCCGACCTCAAAATGCTGAGTATCGATTGGGCTATTCCAATCCCCTCCCCAGATAATAAAGCCATGATGAGCAAACAGCTCCACCACATCTTCTGCCATGCCTCGGCGTTCAATTTCATCACGCGCGCGAAAGCGAGTACGGTTCACATAGCGGGTTGCCGATTGTGATGGCTTGACCGTGATGGTTCCGTTTTTATCGAACTCTAAGAAAGGATTTTGAACTGGGTTGATGTCGATTGCCACACCATAGGCATGTTTCGACCAACCTCCTCCGCCGGTAATAGGACGAGCGTTAAACCCGCTACTGTTGTTCGCGTCCATTGAGGCGCTATCGTCACCTTTAAACTCACGCATTAGGCGAGCGGAATGAAGAGGAAAATTGCGCTGTTTAAGCTCTGAAAAGATTTGTTCAAGAGCTGGCGCAATAACATCAAGCACGATCATATTGCCCTGTTGCGTCTCCCCTTTGAAATTAATGAAATCGAAATCCACCTTAGATAGTCGCTCACAACCAACAGGCGCACCACTACTCAAGACATTGTTCTTTTTCATCATGTCGCATTGCCATTGAGATATAGGGGCAACTTGGGCATAACTCGCAACACTGAGCACAGTGGCCAGCCAGCCGACAATAAAACGTTTCATATCAAAGACTCAAAAATATTAAGAGTGAAAAGTAGCAGAGTTGGAAAATAGCAGAAGTTGGAAAATAGCATATTAAGCCAAGTTGAGCGCACGATTTGTTAGCGCGCTTTATTCCAATAGACAATCTCTCTAACTCGTCCGTTCTGATCCTTGTCAGCTTCTCCACCAACATCAGAAAGTTCAGGTAAGGTCGATAATTGCGGAGCGTAATAGGCAACCAACATAAGTACAAAAGCATCGTAAATATCATCTATCGCGACGTCTTTACGCTTGGTGGTTGAAATGGCCAACGACAAGCCGTCACACCATTGAGGGGCAAGTTGCTGAATAATAGAAAGCCGTTCCTCTTTGCCTTCTTGTGTTCGTTTGGAAAACATCAGCGGTTCGCCTTTCAAAGCTGCAAACACCACCTCAGGGTGTGATTCCCTGATAGAAAGATTGGGATGAGTTTCAATGAGCTCATCAAGCTCGCGGATCTTGGGCACAATTCCCCAAGTCTGTTTAGAAAATTTCTTATCAAGCTGCTCCACATTGGCACTGCACGCCGCAATGTAATCAGTTTGATAAACCGCCTCTCGGCACGGAACAGGAAACACGGAAGAACCACGCTTGCTGGTGAGAAAACGTCTTGCTGCTTTATCGCATAATCTATCTGGAGTAAGCGAATCGCTAAAGCCAATAGGCATATCGATTAATGTTGTTGATTCCGTAAGATCACCAACCAACTCATCGAGCGTATTTTCCACCTTAAACGCAGGTATCTCACTGTCAGAGATAATCCAAGCGATCCAACCGGCCTTGCAGCCATCAATTCCGATGTATTTCATTGTGCTCTCGATGATTAGTTTGTTGAGGGCTATTTGGGATAACTAGCCACTTAATGATCAGTGCCACTCATTAATTAACAGTCTGCTTTTCACGCCACGTACCTGTAAACCCATTGCATCGAACACCTCTTCGAAGTCTCGACACTGTGGTGGAATATTGGGTAAAGAAAGTGCTGCTTCAGAAAAGAATTGTTGTTCAAAATGAGCCGAATCGCTCCACGCCAATTGCCACCATTCGAGAATACGAAATTTAGACGCTCGAAGTTTTTCAGCCGTAGGAACTTTGTCACTTTTGCTTAGGTTCTCTTTGCTTGTGGTCGGAAAGAGGTTCCACTTGTCGTTATTCGGCCAATAAGCAAAAGGCAAGCAGTGATCAACGTGATACTCATTTTTTAATGATTTTCCACTCCAGACACTGACAATATCGGCACGTTCAGATCTAAGTTGTTCGACACGTTTACGCACATCGCGAGTATCGTGGTTTTGATCGATCCATACCAAGCAGTCGTGATACGTCTGTAGTGAGATACTTCGCTGTCGGTTCAACTCGAAACGCTGCATCTCCATGACCCATTGATTCACCACCAGCGGTTCAATCCAAGAGTGGTAGATTCTAAAGCACTCCCACAGGCTTTCATCGAGAGTGAAATAGCCAAAGCTTTCTAAGAACTCACTATCAATGACCAGTGATTCTCGGCTCTTCCGTCGTTTCTGAGGTGGGTATATATCGAATAGTCGGTTGTCTTTCGAGCCTTGATAAATAAAAGTCACAGGCCCTGATTTAATGGTGCTGATCGTTTGTGAAAACAGCTTCTGTAGTGCCTTGGCTTCATCGCCGAGAAACATAGTGCCTATCGCTAGATCATCAGCACTGAGGTGTTTGAGTTTATTCCAACCATCCTCTTTTACAAATCCGAGGCCTTTACTCGTGTTGCTATTTTGCTGAATCCCAGCGCCTTCTATATCGATATCAATCAAACGCTTAAACTGCCTTACCCAATACAGAGCAACTAAGCCCACTGGTAGAGAAATTTTCCCATCCGTTCGATCAATCACAGCGCCTGAATGAGCATCCGCAATTCTCAGTAAAGTTCTTAATAAGGCCAGCTTGTATGTGGCCGACTTGTTGTCATTCACAATAATGTGGCGCACCTTGTTCAAGTCGCCGGAGCCATCATCTGGTAATGTCATCACCACGGTTTGCCACCACACTTCACTGCGGTTCAATGTATCTTGGCTATCATCAACATGACGAACCAACAAGGCGCTGTTTTTTGATAAACGCTCGAGCTCTTCAACTGAGACTTCATAGCCTTGTCGACTGTCTTTAAACTCCCCATGACGCAAAGTAATCACCAACTTGCCATTTGGAGCCAGCAAGTTAGACAACTTTCTAAATGCACGCTCTCGATGAGACGAGGCTAAGTGCATCCATACTGCGCTCACCAATATCAAGTCAAAACGCATTCCGAGGTTTTCAGTGCGGCCAAGCGAGGGAAGTGAATCATCAATCCAGGTAACACTTGGGCTTGTATATTTGGAGCCTTGTTCGCGTAATAAAGCACTTGGTTCTATCGCAATAACATCAGCTCCGGCTTTGTGCATCCATAGCGCATCACGACCACTTCCTGCACCAACATCTAGTACTTTATCGCCCTCTAAAGGCCAATAAGCTTGCCAGCTTTTATGCACCGTCTCGAACGTCACTGAGTTGTACTGTTCACAAAGTGTGTGAGCATTTTTATCGTAAAAAGGAATCGATGAGGACATATGCGCTATTGGGGTAAGGAGTCTATCTCAATAGTAATGGGGAGCTAAGGCGATTGCTAGCAGCTCATGTAAGTTCAGCCACACCAATCAATATTTATCGTTAGTGACTGTTTTATATCAATATCCACCTAATGAGCTCATCAGGCGAGTCACATCACGAATCAGTTTCGTCAGCAAAACAAAAACAAACAAGGTGCAAGCTGACGCGCGAACAGGGATAATTGTTTTGATAATTAAACCAACCTCAAACCCCCAGCCGATAAAGACTAATGACCACATACTCGTACATAGACATCCCATTCAACCTGCGCCACACCTGTTGGTTTTGTGGTGAACCTTCCAATGATGTTGTTGAATTCCCTAAGACTGCACAAGCTATTGCCAAGATAGACTATTCACCGATAGCACTGCCGGCTTGTAATGAGTGTGCGAGAATTAACTATTCAAAGAATCTGACCTCAATTTGGTCTGTGCGCGATCAGATAAAACACACTCTGATAGACAAGTACGCTAAGCACCTTGGCATCGGTGAGAACTGGACGGAGCAAGAGCTTATTGATTCTGATTTCTCGGGTTCGACGCTTGGTGGGTTTGGGCGCAGTGCTTGGAAGATGTATCAAATCGCCAAACAACGCGTCGATTATAAAGGCTGGCCTTTGTCGGTTGATGACATCCCACTTGAGGTATACGACGAAACCAATGGCTTTGAGTTTGACGGTACTCGTTATGCCTCAATCAATTCGTGTATCGATTATTTCACCAAGGCTTCGAGCGTAGACAAAGAGTTGCTATCGCAACTTGTCGACATCGTTTCAACAGACCGTTTTAGCTACGCGCTTCGAATCGCCAAGCTGAACAAGAATGTCTCTAATACCAAACGCTCAGAGATCATCGAAGAAATTTTGCAGCAAGAATCTGAACAAGAAGAGATACTGCTTGAACAAGCTAATTCACTGTTCAACCCAAATGTCGAAGAGGTCAGCATTTCAGGTTCGACGGCTCCAGTGTTCGCTATTCAATGGGCAATGATGAATAACGTTAAAGACTTAGCTCACCTTTGCGCGCTCGAGGATGATTATTTTGACTATTTCGAGCACCTCGGGGGCCCTGCTGCTTTCATGTCTTATAACGGCCTACAGCTCTATTTAGAATCACGTCAAGATCCGGAATGGGTAGAAAAGTCGGATCCAAATAAACAGTATTGGTGAACATGCCTACCTACTGGTGAACACGTGTAAGCTCGATAACTGCGTCAAACACCCATTGTTAGTCCTTGTTTTATATAAAGATCTAAAAACAGTCCCCTAAAACAGTTAATTGTTGCAATTCGGTTAAATAGAGTGAAAACTTCAAGCATCTAAAACTATTTAATCACTGCAATCTTGTCGTGAGTAAGGAGTGAATTGTGCTTGCTGTTCTTCGTATTATTTTGGCGACGGTGTTTATTATTTTCACCACTCTATGTGCTTTTGGTTACTGCTTGTTTAGCCCAAAAAACCCAAAGCATGTGTACGTTTTTTGCCGTTGGTTCAACCAATTACAAAAACTCGTTGGGGTAAAGATCCTACAGAGAGGCCTAGATAATGCACCGACACCAGAAAAGAGCGTCTACATATCTAACCACCAAAGCGTGTTGGACTTTGTGACCGCCCCAGGGATGTTAAGGCCTCGCACGGTTTCTTTAGGCAAACGCGATTTGTTGTACGTGCCCTTCTTTGGCCTGCTGTATTGGATCACCGGTAATATTTTAATTAACCGCGAAGACAAGTCCAAAGCACGCGATACCATCAAGCAAGTGGCGGAAGCGATTCACCAGCGAGATCTGTCGGTTTGGGTTTACCCTGAAGGAACGCGCAGTAAAGGGCGTGGACTACTGCCATTCAAGACGGGCGCTTTCCGAATGGCGATTGAAGCCGGTGTGCCTATCACCCCGATGTGTACCAGTACCACGCACAATAAAATTAACCTCAACCGAGTTAATAATGGCATTGTGATCACCGAGATGCTGGAGCCTATAGATGTCTCTGGATACAAGCTCAGCGACGCAAGAGAGTTAGCGAATCGCTGCCATGCCTTGATGGCTGAAAAAATCGCACAATTAGATGCCGAAGTGGCTCGTTTAGAAGCACAGAAAAACCCAGAGCTGGATTCAGACCGTTCTTCTACGAGCTAACTCGCAACGAACCCACTGAGTCATCGCTCAGTTACTTAAAAAGACACTCAACGATCGCAACTCTCATTGTTCTTGTTTTACTTGCTGGCGCTTATCCGCAAAATAAAAACAGGCGTTAATGGCTTTAAAGAGCAATGGGAGTAAACGATGGAAGTGATTCACCATGGCGGAAAACATACTGTCACAGGATCTTGTCACGAACTAAGAGATTCAGGCCAAGCGGTGCTCATCGACTGTGGCCTTTTTCAAGGTTCGGATGCACGTTCTCTTGATATTGAATTTGAAACTTCCCACCTCAACGCTCTGCTGCTGACCCATACCCACATTGATCATATTGGTCGATTACCTTGGTTACTCGCCAGTGGCTTTAACCAACCGATTTATTGCACTCAGGCGACGGCTGAACTCGCTCCTTTAATGATTGAAGACGGCCTAAAACTGCAAGGGCTCAGTCATAAACAATCTAAACTCATCCTTAAAAAAATTCATTCGTTGATTGCTCCCAAGCCTTACGGAGATTGCTTTCCCATCACGTCCACACAACAAAACAACGGAAAGGATCATCATAGGCCAAATACTCTGTATGCTCGTTTTCAACCTGCAGGGCATATCTTAGGTTCGGCCTATATAGAGATTAAGTTACCCAACCAAGAAGTAGTGGTCTTTTCAGGCGACTTGGGCCCTAGTAACACGCCACTGCTGCCGGATCCTAAACCACCACAACAAGCCGACTATCTGTTTATTGAGTCGACTTACGGCACTAGCACGCACGACGATATTGCTTCACGCTCTGAACGCCTCAAATCAATCATTGATCGTTCGTTACTCGATGGCGGCGTTATTCTAATTCCGGCTTTTAGCATCGGTCGAACACAGGAACTACTATTTGATATCGAACACCTAATTTTTGAGCATCAACTCAGCAGCGATATTCCTATCATCCTCGATTCGCCTATGGCAGAAAAGGTGACGCGATCCTACCGACGCTTTAAAGAGTTATGGGGGCAAGAAGCAAAGCAGCGTCTTGAACTGAAACGTCACCCACTCGCTTTTGAGCAGTGCATTACGGTTGATGGACATAGAATGCACAAGAAAATCGTGAATCGCCTCAAGTCGACAGGTGAACCCGCGATTGTGGTCGCAGCTTCTGGAATGTGTCAGGGCGGCAGGATAATGAACTACTTATCCGCTTTGCTTCCCGATAAACGGACGGATGTGATTTTAGCGGGCTATCAAGCACACGGAACGCTCGGACGAGAGCTGCAACAAGGCGAAATGCAAGTTTCTATTGATAACAAAGACGTTGAGGTTAATGCTCAAATTCATGGCATGTCTGGCTATTCTGCTCATGCCGATAAAGAGGATCTCAATCGATTTATAGAGGGCATCGCGACTCCACCGAAAGAGGTGCATTTGATTCACGGTGAGCCAAATACTCAGTCTGAATTCGCTCAAGAACTAAAGGCGCGAGGGTTTGTGGTTGTTTGAAACACGCATCAAACTAGCCACTTTCCCTCAGTAAACATGAAGTCCTCAACTATCGAACCTTCAAAAAACACAGTCTCTTAGACCTGCGAGATCACTCGATGCAGGTGATATATTCCAATCAAATCCATCTCACCACTCATATATCAGCCGTTCATGCTAAGTGGCTTTAACCGCTGTTTTACGCAATTTCGTCTATTGTGCACACCTACCCTTCTTCTGCGCACCTCCCCACCCTTTTGTATTAATCACTATTTATTCACTTTGCAAAACACCAGCCGCAACAATCTGTTGCATAACAAGTTAAATGGAACGATTATCGAATTAGCACTAAGCATTAACAAACACCCTCTATAACTTGCTTTATGTCACAGTAATCCCAATGCGCAGTTAAATAATTTAACACTCGGGTTACAAGTGAAGTATTGTGTTGTTCGAAAAACAATCATAAGCAAAACTAACAGGGAAAATACTCATGCAGTCGTTCGTTGATTTTTTGAATGGAATAATCTGGAGCCCAGTACTTATCTACCTATGTTTAGGTGCAGGTTTGTTCTACTCCATCATGACTCGATTTGTTCAAATCCGTCACTTCTTTGAAATGTGGCGCTTGCTACTTTCGGGTAAAAGCTCATCAAAAGGCATCTCGTCTTTCCAAGCTCTTGCCGTTTCGCTGTCTGGCCGTGTAGGTACAGGTAACATTGCAGGTGTTGCTGCCGCTATCGGTTTCGGTGGCCCAGGTGCAGTATTCTGGATGTGGGTGGTAGCTTTCTTTGGCGCGGCGACTGCTTACGCAGAATCTACGCTGGCGCAAATCTATAAAGAAGAAGATGAAGGCCAGTTCCGTGGTGGTCCGGCTTACTACATTGAAAAAGCAATGGGTCAGAAGTGGTACGCATGGATCTTCGCTATCGCGACTATTTTTGCATGTGGCATTTTGCTTCCAGGTGTTCAGTCAAACAGTATAGGTAATGCTGTAGAAGCTGCATTTGGCTCAGGTGATATGATTGAAACAGCTATCGGTACATTCAGTTTCGCTAAAATTTTCACTGGTACTGTTGTTGCTATCATCCTTGCTTTCATCATCTTTGGTGGTGTTAAACGTATCGCGAACTTCACACAAATTGTCGTTCCATTCATGGCGTTGGCTTACATCATCATCGCATTCGTTATCATCCTACTAAACATCAGCCAAGTTCCTGTTGTTTTCGGAATGATTCTGGGTGATGCATTCACTCCTATGGCAGGCTTTGGTGCTGCAATCGGTTGGGGTGTTAAACGTGGTGTTTACTCAAACGAAGCGGGTCAAGGTACTGGTCCTCACGCGGCAGCTGCGGCAAGTGTTGATCACCCAGCTCAGCAAGGTTTGGTTCAAGCGTTCTCTATCTACATTGATACTCTTCTAGTATGTTCTGCTACAGCGTTCATGATCATCATCACTGGTGCTTACAACGTTCACGGCGGCGCTGAAGGTGTCTTCCTTGTTCAGAACCTAGCAGCAAACATCGGTGCGAATGGTCCCGTATTTACACAGCTTGCTATTGAAAGTGCACTGCCAGGCATTGGTAAGCCGTTCATCGCATTTGCTCTGTTCTTCTTCGCATTTACAACGATTCTTGCTTACTACTACATCGCAGAAACGAATATTGCTTACCTACGTCGTACCATCAAGATCCCTGGCATGATGTTCGTACTTAAGCTTGTTCTTATTAGTGCCGTTTTCTATGGCACCGTTAAAACAGCAAACCTTGCATGGGCAATGGGTGATGTGGGTGTTGGCTTGATGGCATGGTTAAACATCGTTGGTATTCTGATCATATTCTTCATGTCTAAGCCTGCGCTTAAGGCTTTAGCAGACTACGAAGAACAGCAGAAACAAGGTGTGACTGAGTACACATTCAACCCTGTAAAACTAGGCATTAAAGGTGCTACTTACTGGGAAGAGAAATACAAGCGTAAAACTGGCAAGTCTCCTGAATCTGAAGTTGCAGACAGTAAACCTGTAGAGCAACCTTCAGCTTAAGCTTGACTTAGCAAATAGATCGCTTTAACTCGCGCTATTAATAACGCATAAAAAAGGGGTTAGCCATTTCGGCTAACCCCTTTTGTTTTGTTCATAAAAATCGTAGTTTATAACGAGCTCATTACTTATAACGAACTGACTGCTTATAACAAACTAACTGTTCCCAAGCTAGAGCGTTAAGCAACGATCTCTTGAGCCGTCATTTGAGGCGCTTTTTTCTCACCGATTGGCAGTACTGTGCGGCCATATTCGTTGTTGATTACTTGTGCCATCGCAAAGTAGATAGCTGACGCACCACAGAAGATACCTTCAAAACCAGCGATAGTACCGATCAGTTCGCTGCCAGTGAAATCACGAGCGGCAAGTAGGAAGAACAAAATAGTAAGTGAACCGAATACTACTTGTTTCGCTACTGGGTAGCATAGAGAACCAATGAACATGAAGCCAGTGAAGATGCCCCATAGTAGTAGGTACCAACCCATAAACGCTGCTGGACTTGCTGGTAGGCCCATGTATGGCATTACGATTAAACCAACCAAAGATAACCAGAATAGACCGTAAGAAGTAAACGCAGTTGTACCGAACGTGTCACCACGTTTGAAACACATTGTGCCCACGATAACTTGGCTTAGACCACCGTAAAAAATACCCATAGCAAGAATCATTGAATCGATTGGAAAGAAACCTGCGTTATGGATATTAAGAAGTATAGTAGTCATACCGAAACCCATTAGGCCAAGTGGTGCCGGGTTCGCCAGTTTTGTTGACATTTTGCGCGCCTTTAAAAAAAGTTAATAAAATTTGTACGTAAATTTTAATCCGAACGGCATAAAAAGATAGATCGCTAAATCGCAATCTTAGATTGCATCGTTCGCCAGTTCGGCTTTCGTGATGATTTCAAGTATCTCGCCAACTCGTTTAGGGCTTTGTTCCATCAAGACCGCTTGAACCTCGGGCTTTACACACGCTAACCACTCTCCCGAAGGTTCTTGGTTAAACTTATCCATCGGGCCCATACTTTGGCTCCATGCACCACGGATATCAACCGTATCTTTGTGGCCATCGTTAGTCGTAAAATATGAAAATTCAAAGGTTGTCGCATCTACAGATGTGATTTGGCCAGATGCCCCCCACGGCGCAGAAAGTTCGATCATAGGACCGATAGGATAGCTTTCACCTTCAATTTCTACAGAAGTTGCTTCACCAATGTAAATTTGAGCGTTATTGGCTGACTCTGAGACAGTGAAAGGTAATGATGTTGATACAGAATTAGGACCTTGAGGCGCAGCTTGCTTTAATAAGAATTGAACGATTGACGGGTATGCATTAACAGCAGCATCAACTTCCCCAACAGACTCCATACAGCCTTCGTAATTCATAATGCCTGTACTATCGACACCTTTAATTAAAGCGCCTTCAAGTGTTTGAATAACATGAATTTGGTTACCTTGTTCCTCTATAGACGTGATTTGGCCTACAGGACTTTTTAATACTTGATAACGCTGAGCAACAATACCTTCAGAGCTCGTTTCAAAACTCAAACTGCCATAATTACCCCAGCCCAAACTTTGCTCGAGACCTGACTGCGGCGTACTGTTACACCCAGTAACTCCAGTTACCAATAACGCAAGAATAGATAGCTTTAACTTCATTTTAATTGCCCTGTAATCGAATTATTCACGAACACAGTTTATCGATAAATGGAAAGCACTACTGTAATAGAAAGCAAGGGAAGTGTCGTATAACTGTCACTGAACAAGCAAGCCTCTAGGAGGCTTGCTTAAGTCAATTATTTACAACTAATTTCATCCCAAAACCAGTTCGATTGAACAGGGCTTTCCCAGACACCCGGACCGTTTTTAGCCACGAAACACTTGCCGTTATGCGTCACCTTGTCGCCATTGCTCACTTGGCTAACACCCGCTTGCCATGTGATAAACACCGATGGATCAACAACGACAGGCGGCTCAGTCACAGGTGGTTCAACCGGTGTTGGGTCTACCGGAGCAGGATCGACAGGTGTAGGGTCAACTGGCGATGGATCTGTCACTACGGGTGGTGTTGGTTCACCCGCTACAAATTTCCAAGGGCCGCCATTGGCAGGATCATCCCCTTGAGTCCACCATTTAGCTTGGTAAGTCGCACCGTTGTGAGTGACTTGGTCGCCAGCATTGTAAACTTTACTCGCACTCCAACCGTTACCTCCGGGGTTAGTACCAGGGTCAACCGGATCAAGCTTATCGACCACTTTCACTTCAGGCCAACTCGCATGTGATCCATAAAAATTGGTCACACACTTCTCATAATCTCCGGCCACCAAGGCTGAATAAGCGGTTTGGAAACCAACAAGCTCACACTCAAATGAATAGCCTTCTGGGCGGTCTGCGTAGTATTTCCAGTTACCGTCCCAGTTGGTGTACAACACATCAGTCGCACCATTCAAGTTCAAGCTTCCGTAAGGCGTTTGCTGCCAGCATGTATTGGCTTCATCCGCTTCTACAGGGATCAGATAATGCGCAGCTAACCCTTCCCAATAACGAATTCGGTTAACTGGTTGGCCTTTGTCTTTGTTCTGCTCACCACACTCGATACCACCATTAATTACGTTGATTGTGGTACCAAACCCATAGCCAATTCCCGCATCCAACTCACGCTGAGAGGGTGTCCAAGTGCGGTCAATAACGTGCAGCATTGCTGGTTTAGGAGCTTGAGGTGTAAGGAAGAACCAGATAGCAGAAGCCAAGTTCAACCATGAATCAGCAACCAAACCTGGGTTATTCAATAGAACCGTCGCATCACCATCGAACATCACTTCCGAGAACGCACCGTAGTTAAAATGGTAAGAAAGCTGTTTAGCACCACGTCCAAAATAACCCTGACCTGCCGCACATGGCCATCGTGCATTCTGCCAATCGTTCTGGCCACAACCGGTGGTGTAACCCTCTTGGCCTTCAGACCAACCCATTTCACGAACATGCACCAGCGCTTGCTGCCACTCTTCTAGAGCTAATGGGTTATCAGAGGTGTTATCTATTGCGATGTGCCCACCTGTTTCTTGAGCGAAATGAGCAAAGGCCGTGATGATGGATTTTTTACAGATGGCGTCTGAATCTCGACCATCAGTGTACTCTCCACAGAAGGCAGGGAATTTACCAATCGCCCGTAAGAAGCGAGTGTACGTGTATTCTGGCGCAGCCATCTGAGTGAGGAAGTCCCATTCAGATTGAGGGAATACACGCTCGACTCGTTTCACGTTTTCAGGATTCGAGGCTAAACCCGGCTCAATCGCTTCAACGATACTATTGGGACGAGTTTGTAATGCTTGTGACCAGATCGCATACATAGGATCGGATGTTTTCGCTTGTTCAGCCGCTTGCAGTGCAGACTTTTCAACAAGGTAGCCATTCGGGTTTTGCGGATCAGGTTGAATGTTCAAAGACGCGTAACTGTGTGCAGCTAAAGTACAGCCAACTACTGTCGCCAAATATTTGATTTTTAACATGATGGATTCTCTTATCTGTCCTTAATAAGTCCATCAAAGAGTATGCGGCGCATGGGAAATGAGCTAGTCGTTACCATGTAAATTTATAAAAAGTGCGAGTGACACTTTTATGTACCCTTCAACACAACAAAACGTCTCATTGTTTCTTGAGGTGATATCTAACTTCCAACGGATTTTGTTGCTCGTTGTAGATGTAAATCCTTAATCTCCTAAATAAAAAGAAAAAAGCCCCGAACTGAGTTCGAGGCTTAAGATTTTAATCAAAACTGGTTAAATCTCTAAGAGGTTATTCCCACTCGATAGTTGCTGGTGGCTTACCAGAAATATCGTAAACAACACGTGAAATGCCGTTAACTTCGTTGATAATACGGTTAGATACCTTACCTAGGAAGTCATATGGTAGGTGTGCCCAGTGAGCAGTCATGAAGTCGATAGTTTCTACGGCACGTAGAGATACAACCCAATCGTACTTACGGCCATCGCCCATTACGCCAACTGAACGCACTGGTAGGAATACCGTGAATGCTTGAGATACTTTGTGGTAAAGGTCAGCAGCGTGAAGCTCTTCAATGAAGATAGCATCAGCACGACGCAGTAAATCACAGTACTCTTTCTTCACTTCGCCAAGTACACGAACACCTAGACCAGGACCTGGGAATGGGTGGCGATAAAGCATGTTGTATGGAAGACCAAGCTCTAGACCGATCTTACGTACTTCATCTTTAAACAGCTCACGTAGAGGCTCAACAAGGCCCATTTCCATATCATCAGGAAGACCACCAACGTTGTGGTGAGATTTGATTACGTGTGCTTTACCTGTCTTAGATGCTGCAGACTCGATTACGTCTGGGTAGATAGTACCCTGAGCAAGCCATTTAGCATTCTTCAGTTTCTTAGACTCTTCGTCGAAGATATCTACGAATACGTGACCGATGATCTTACGCTTCGCTTCTGGCTCAGCTTCGCCTTCCAGAGCGTCAAGGAAACGATCTTCCGCATCAACTTTAATGATGTTTAGGCCGAATTGGTCACCAAACATCTCCATAACCTGCTCACCTTCGTTTAAACGAAGAAGGCCGTTATCAACAAATACACATGTTAGTTTGTCGCCGATAGCGCGGTGAGCAAGCATCGCTACTACTGATGAATCAACACCACCAGAAAGACCAAGGATAACTTCATCGTCACCTACTTGCTCTTTAATACGTGCAACTGCATCTTCAATGATAGACGCTGAAGTCCACAGACCTTCACAACCACACGCGTTAAGAACGAAGTTCTCAAGCATTTTTAAGCCGTTTTTAGTGTGCGTTACTTCTGGGTGGAATTGAACACCGTAGTATTTCTTCTCTTCGTTTGCCATTGCAGCGTATGGGCAAGTGTCTGTCTCTGCGATTTTTGTGAAATCAGCAGGGATTTCAACCACTTTGTCACCGTGGCTCATCCAAACGTCTTGAGTTGTCTCAAGGTCAGTGAAAAGTGCAGATTCACCCGTCACTTGTACAGCAGCGTAGCCGAACTCGCGCTCAGTAGACGTTGCTACTTTACCGCCAAGTTGCTCAGCCATCGTTTGCATGCCGTAGCAGATACCGAAGACAGGAACACCTGAATCAAATACGTACTGAGGTGCACGTGGAGAATTCTCTTCCGTTACACTTTCAGGGCCACCAGATAGGATGATACCGTCTGGATTGAATTCACGAATATCCGCTTCTTCTACGTCCCAGCTCCAAAGTTCACAGTAAACACCGATCTCACGAATACGACGAGCTACTAGCTGTGTGTATTGAGAACCGAAGTCCAGAATTAGAATACGTTGGTCATGAATATTTTTAGTCATTGTAAGCAGTCTTATTGGCTATGTGATAAAACGGAGGCGAGTTTACTCACCTCTGATTAACTCTTCAAGAAATAAAGCAAACGTTTTCGTTGGTTATCTGTAACCTCGTGTTTTGAGAAAATCAGACTTTCTGCAAAACAGGCGGTAGATAAAATAATGTGCCGACTAAATCAGCACATTATTCAAACGTTTGGACGTATTATTAACCTAAACGGTAGTTAGGTGCTTCTTTCGTGATTTGAACATCGTGTACGTGAGATTCTTTCATGCCCGCACCAGAGATACGAACAAACTCAGCTTTAGTACGCATATCTTCAACAGTTGCAGAACCCGTTAGGCCCATGCTTGAGCGTAAACCGCCCATCTGTTGGTGAACGATCTCTTTTAGACGACCTTTGTATGCGATACGACCTTCAATACCTTCTGGAACAAGCTTGTCTGCAGCGTTATCAGATTGGAAGTAACGGTCAGAAGAACCTTGAGACATAGCGCCAAGAGAACCCATACCACGGTAAGACTTGTAAGAACGACCGTTGTAAAGGATAACTTCACCCGGTGCTTCTTCAGTACCCGCGAACATTGAACCAACCATCACACAAGATGCGCCAGCAACGATAGCTTTACAGATATCGCCAGAGAAGCGGATGCCGCCATCTGCGATTACTGGAATACCGTATTCGTTTGCTACTTCAGCTGCGTCTGCAATTGCTGTTACTTGAGGAACACCAACACCAGTAACGATGCGAGTCGTACAGATTGAACCCGGGCCGATACCTACTTTAACCGCACTAACACCCGCTTCGATAAGAGCACGAGCGCCAGCGCCAGTTGCTACGTTACCACCGATAATTTGTAGGTCAGGGTATGCAGCACGCGTATCGCGGATACGGTTAAGTACGCCTTCAGAGTGACCGTGTGAAGAGTCGATAAGTAGAACGTCTACGCCAGCTTCAACTAGAGCAGCAACGCGCTCTTCGTTACCAGCACCAGCACCAACAGCTGCACCTACACGTAGGCTGCCGCGCTCATCTTTACAAGCGTTTGGTTTACGTTCTGCTTTGTGGAAATCTTTTGCAGTGATCATTCCCGTAAGTTGGAAGTCATCATTTACAACAAGAACTTTTTCAACACGCGCTTCGTGCATTTTCTCTTGAACTTCTTCACGAGTTGCACCTTCTTTAACAGAAGCAAGGCGAGCTTTAGGCGTCATTACTACGTCAACTTTCTTAGAAAGGTCAGTCACAAAGCGAACGTCACGGCCAGTAATAATACCAACAAGTTCGTTTGTTTCAGTAACAACAGGGAAACCGGCGAAGCCGTGTTTTTGAGTAAGAGCTACAACATCAGCGATTGTCGCGTCAGGGTTTACAGTAACAGGGTGAGAAACCACACCTGCTTCGTAAATTTTAACCTGGCGAACCATTTCAGCTTGCTGTTCAATAGACATGTTCTTATGAATGAAGCCTATTCCGCCTTCTTGCGCCAGTGCAATCGCTAGGCGAGCTTCTGTCACAGTATCCATCGATGCAGAGATCATTGGGATGTTTAGGGAAATATTCTTCGTCAACTGAGTGCGAAGATCAGCTGTATTAGGGAGAACGGTGGAGTGTGCTGGCACTAGCAGTACGTCGTCGAATGTCAGCGCTTCTTTGGCAATTCTTAGCATTTGCAATATCTCACAATAATAGGAGTAAAAAGAAACAATCCAATCTCATCGTTTCGCCTAATGAGGGCAGCCAATTAAGGAAAATCAAACTGCATTTGGATTAGATATTGCGGACGGATTATACGGCCAACGAAATCGCTTGGCTACACATTTTTATACTTTTAATTTGCATTTACCCCCTTGCTATGTATTATATTGCCGCTATCTTCCATACTCACGCCCAGTGAGATTCCAAGAGAAAGACCTTCCTTCAAGGATAGATAGCGCTTCTATGACCAATCCAAACATCTTTACTGTTTCTCGCCTCAATTCAGAGGTTCGTCTCCTATTAGAAAACGAAATGGGAATAGTCTGGCTCGTTGGTGAAATCTCAAATTTCTCTGCACCTGTCTCTGGTCACTGGTACCTCACGCTTAAAGACTCTCGCGCTCAAGTTAAGTGCGCTATGTTTCGTGGCAATAACCGTCGTGTGACTTTTAAGCCTCAGAACGGTAATCAAGTGCTAGTTAAAGCGCGCCTATCTCTTTATGAGCCACGCGGTGATTATCAACTGATCATCGAAAGCATGCAGCCAGAAGGTGACGGCAAGCTTCAGCAAGAGTTTGAAAAACTTAAGATGAACTTGGCGGCGGAAGGTTTATTTGCTCAGTCCAGTAAACAAATTCTTCCAGAACATCCTAAATGTGTTGGTGTTATCACCTCTAAAACAGGCGCTGCCCTCTTCGATATTCTCGATGTACTGAAAAGGCGCGACCCGTCATTGCCAGTCATCGTATATCCGACTATGGTACAAGGTGAAGGAGCTTCGATTCAGATCGCTCAAGCGATTGGGCGTGCCAATGAACGCAATGAGTGTGATGTATTGATCGTTGGCCGAGGCGGCGGCTCATTAGAGGACTTATGGTGTTTCAATAACGAGATCGTTGCTCGCACCATTGCAGCAAGTCAGATCCCGATTATCAGCGCCGTTGGACACGAAGTTGATGTCACTATCGCCGATTTCGTCGCAGATATGCGAGCTCCAACGCCATCAGCAGCCGCTGAATTGGTTAGCCGTGACAACAGTCATAAAGAGCAAGCTTATGCGTCTAAACGTGCTCGTTTAGTGAGTGCGATTCGTCATGTACTAATAAAACAAGCGCAATCAACTCAAACGTTGAAATACCGCTTAGAGAAACAACACCCGAGCTACCAACTGCAAAAGCAGAGTCAGCAGCTTGATGACTTAGACATGCGTTTGCGTCGTGGTATGACTCAATACCTAAAGCAACATGCTCAGCGTGTTGAACGTAAGCAGCACCAACTTCAGCTGAACTCGCCAGTGAAACGCCTTGGTGAACAGAAACTGCATCTACAACGTTCAGAGCAAAAGCTATTGGATGCAATGGACAAGACATTACTGACTACTCGCCACCAACTAGCCATGGCTGCCGAGAAGTTAGAAACAGTAAGTCCATTAGCAACCCTAAAACGTGGCTACAGCATCACCCATTCAGCATCGAGTAAAACTGTGTCATCGATTAACGATGTCGAAATCGGTGAAGTGATCACCACCCAAGTTGAAGACGGTGTGATTGAATCGCAAGTGACAACAAGAGTCGCTAAGAGCGAGCTCTAGGTTCATTAGATACAAAAAAGACCAACTCTTCGGTATTGAGTCTCTGATATAACATTACAGATAGTCGTTTAAGCGATTCGGCTTAAGTCTATTCCGCAGGTTGAAATACAAACTTTACTCTCGATTTAGATTTAAGCTCATTACACTCACCATTACAAAAATAGCTCGCTGCACCACAGGCTTGAAGCTTCTCAAGTTGGCTGCTGCACTCAGGGCAAAACCCAACCTTAGTAAAGTGTGCCTGACAACTTTCACAGTGATACTTTCCATCCCAACCTAGCTCTGATTGGCACTTAGGGCAGATATTTTCACTCATTAGCATTTCCTAACTCACTACTTTTTTACAATCTACCACTGCTAAGACTTAGCTTGCTTGATTTGGTACATGTTCTTATCAGCTTGTGCGATCAAGCCTTCCAATGACTCAGGATCTTTCTCATAAGAAAGTCCAACGCTGACAGAAAACTGAGTGCCATCGATATAGAGAGCTTGTTCCAAGGTTCTTTCTAAGCTTCGATAAAAGTTCAGCACACTTTCTTGATCATCAAAGCAAGAGAACACGACAAACTCATCGCCCCCATAGCGCCCTATCTTGGCACAGGCAGTAGTTGCCTCATCAAGCACTTTTGCAACGGCTAACAACACATCATCACCAAAGCTGTGGCCAAACGTATCGTTTATTGACTTAAATTTATCGACATCAACAAACAGGCATGCCATCACTTTTTCAGTAAAACAGCGGTTAGTTAACACCTGCTCGGCTTCTATCAGCAATGCTCGGCGATTCAAACTGTGTGTTAGAGAGTCTCGATTGGCAAAAAAGTTGAGTTGATTCTCTAACTCATACTTCTCAAGCGCGACTGAATACAGAGAAGCCAATAACTCTAAGATCTCAAGTTCAAACTCATGAGGTTCAGAGATGTACTGACTGTAAATTGCGAAGGTACCCAATACGTGACCATGTGAAGAGATGATTGGCACTGACCAACATGCATGAAGGTTAGCCTGGTTGGTTAAGGCTAAGAAAGGAGTCCAATTCGGGTGTGCATTAATATTGGAGACCATGACAGCTTTCTTAAGTGCCGCCGCTTCGCCACAGGAACCAATTCCGGCACCAACCCCCACCCCTTCTATCTGCTGGTTATAAAAATCAGGCAAGTTTGGAGCATATTCTAAATGTAATGTATTCGATTCGGGGTTTAGCAATAGGATAGAGGCCATCCTTTGACCAAAAATCTGCTCGGTGAGTTGAATGATCTTACGATTTAATTCTTTGCGATCCAACCCAAGGGCAAGCTTTCGAAGCAAACTGTTTACTGCTCGGTGACCTTCTAATAAAAATTGTTGTTTCATTCACTAAAGCTTTCAATTATATGGTGGGAACAGCTTGTTCTTATGCAAGCCTATATACTGGTCAATATTAACACACTAAATTACCACAACACACCACCGAAGATCATAGGTTGATCTTTTGCTTTATCTACTTTGATCAGCGATCTACCCCAAAAAGAATATTTATATCACCACACACCGAAAGCATAAGTTACATATACTGCATTTCAATTTACAATGGAATATATGACTATAAACAAACCAATAAAACCAAAAATGCAGAACAATCTATTTTCGATCTTTAATTGAGATCATCGAGAGACACACGTCTGCATTTCGATATGTTGGTCATCTAATTGGGTTAACTTAACCGACAATGCCTTAAGTTCTGAAGTATTGTCGATGTGAGTACCACCACACGGAATAGACACTAAAGTCTCGTCATCTAGCTGCCATTCCCAGTAGCGAGAGTCTGTTAACGCCTCACCTTCTAGTCTCATCGTTACAAGAGTCGATTCAACAAGCCAGCCTGCAATCATCTGGTTGATGTCGGCCTCAATGCCATCAAGGTTAGTTAGCATGTCAGCAACGTTCAGACCGCGTTTCTTCAAGGTTTTACCTAAACGATACTTATCGGTACACAACTCTGGAGTAACAAAGCTAGTCACCTGTGCGTAGCTATTGAAGTCATAGCTGCCGAATGGATCTTTTCTGTCTGCATCTTTACGCCAGTAACTCTCAGCCAATACTTTATTCAACGCTAAGAAAGCAATATGTCCGGCACTATGACCGCGGCTCAAACTGGCTTGGTGCTCTTTATCAACCGACAACTCAATTTCATCGCCAATGTTAATCATAGAAGCTGATACAGGTAGTTGGTGGACAACCACAAACGCCCACCCTTCCGTATCACGCTTAACAGGGATATCTGCTGCAATATAAAGATTTCCAGTAGATTGCTCTATTGCACCAACAAGGCAATCTTCAACAATATACTGTTCACCACCTACGCTGACAAAACCTCGGTCTGCTGGGTGATCGGGCCAAATATGACTCACAGGGTGGAAAGGTGTCACGTCAGTGATCAAGTGAGTTTTGCTGTCGTCACTTTCAACGTACACCGCTTTTGCATTGAGCAGCCAAGTTTGATGACAAAATTGAGTGATGGTTGGTGTGATAACTATTATTGGTTTCATGGATGTCGCTGGTGTCATTGAATCGCTAGTGGTCATATCGTTCTTCTTTTGAAATTGAGTCTAATTCGTTAACCCATCACGATATGGAGATATGAGGTTATGGCTTAACGTGAATTTTGCTTAAAAAAATACCCGAGACAGGCTCGGGTATCAAATCTATTGGAAAGGTTTACTTACGACCTTTAACCATGCTCATCATACGCTTACGTTTACGTTCTTGAGAAATTGTCAGCTTGGTTGTCTTAGCTTCAAATGGGTTCTCGCTGTTCTGGAATTGAATGCGAATAGGTGTACCCATAATCTCTAGTGAACGACGGTAGTAGTTCATCAAGAATCGTTTGTATGAATCTGGCAAGTTACGTACTTGGTTACCGTGGATAACGATAATCGGTGGGTTGTAGCCACCAGCGTGCGCGTATTTCAATTTAACACGACGGCCACGAACCATAGGTGGTTGGTGATCATCAGTCGCCATCTTCATGATACGAGTAAGTACAGAAGTACCAACACGAGTCGTTGCTGACTTATAAGCTTCTTGAACAGACTCAAACAAGTGACCAACACCAGTACCGTGAAGTGCAGAGATAAAGTGAATACGTGCGAAATCAACGAAACCTAAACGACGGTCTAGTTCTTTCTTAACACGATCTTTAACGTCGTTATCTAGGCCATCCCACTTGTTTACGGCAATAACAATTGAACGACCAGCATTCAACGCAAAGCCTAACAAGCTTAGATCTTGATCTGAGATGTTCTCGCGAGCATCGATAAGCAGTAATACAACGTTAGCATCTTCAATCGCTTTCAGTGTTTTAACCACTGAGAACTTCTCAACTGTTTCGTTGATATTTTTACGGCGACGAACACCCGCAGTATCAATCAGAACGTATTCACGCTCATCACGCTGCATCGGAATGTAAATAGAGTCACGAGTTGTACCTGGCATATCGTAAACAACAACACGTTCTTCACCAAGAATACGGTTAGTTAGCGTTGATTTACCTACGTTAGGACGACCAATGATCGCTAGCTTAATCGGTTGATCTTGAAGGCGCTTGAATTCTTCTTCCGCTTCTTCTTCAGTGAAATCAACTTGCTCTTCTTCTTCGTCTTCAAATTCAGTTAAATCGCTTACTTCGCCATTCTCAGCTTTTAACGCTTCAGCGAATGGGTTTAGAGCAAGATCAATCAACGCTGTTACACCACGACCGTGCGCTGCAGCGATTTGGTACATGTCTTCTACGCCTAGTTGCCAGAAATCAGCACTTGCAGCATCAGGGTCGATACCATCAACCTTGTTTACTACTAGCATTGAAGGCTTTTCTAGTTGACGAAGGTGCTTAGCAATAGCTACGTCTGAAGGTGTTAGACCCGCACGACCATCTACCATAAATAGAACGACATCAGCTTCATCAATCGCCGCGAGCGACTGTTCAGCCATTTTAGTTTCAACACCTTCTTCGGTACCGTCGATACCACCAGTGTCGATAACAATAAAGTCATGCTCGCTAAAATGAGCATGACCGTATTTACGGTCACGCGTTAAGCCAGGAAAATCCGCAACCAATGCATCACGAGTTCGAGTCAATCGGTTAAATAACGTAGATTTACCTACGTTCGGACGCCCTACTAGAGCAACAACAGGTACCATAACAACCTCTACAATTTCTTCTCTAAATGTAGTTATAGGTAAGCACTTGATCGCAAGTTTAAACTCTTACCTATAACCACACGGTTTATTAATTTATAACAACAAAACGGCTCCTAGCTGTTACCAACCAGGAGCCGACTGTGAATTATATCACGCTTTTATTGGCTAATCGTTAGTTTCTTTACATCGCCATTGCGAGTCGTCACTAAGTAGCCTTCAGGCATTTCAATTGGCGCAACCGCAAAGCCGCTATCATCGACCAACTGTTGAGCAACAAACTCACCCGATGAACGATCTAACCAGTGCAGATAACCTTCAGTATCACCAACAACCACATAACCATTAATAATAGCAGGTGCTGTCAGTAAGCGGTTTTCTAACAATGGAGTGCTCCACAGTTCAGTACCACTACGCGCATCAACCGCAACCACATGGTCTTTGTCAGTCACAACGAACAAACGGCTGCCATCACTTGCTAAATCAATCGCTGACGAGTAGTTACGTTTCCAAACTGGCTTACCAGAACGAAGATCGATAGCAATCAGTTGACCATTGATACCTACGGTATATAGGGTGCCGCCAAGAACAACCGGTGATGCATCAACATCAACCAAACGATCAATTTCCGTTGCGCCTTTTGGTGTACCTACTGGCTGTTGCCAAATAAGCTGACCACGATCAACGATAGCTGCGGCTAAACGACCATTTGCCGTACCCCAGAATACACCACCTGAAACCGTAACAGGTGAGCTATCGCCACGAAGTGTTAGGCTTGGTACTTCTGTACTGATGGTCCATTTTTGCTCACCGCTTTCTTGATCTAACGCGGTCAACATGCCACGACTGGTATGAACAATAACCATGTTGCTTTCAGTTGCTGGGGATGCAAGCACCTCACCATTCACTGATACACGCCACAGCTCTTCACCGGTTGATTCATCCAGCGCGATCACTTCGCCATTTTCAGAACCAACAAATACCTTGCCGTAAGCTGCCGTTAAGCCACCCGATAAACGAGCCAGTACTTCTTTCTCAAGATCGACTTTCCAAAGCTCTTTACCTGTTTCAGGGTCAAGCGCTTTAACCATACCTTCACGGCTTGCAACAAATACTTTGTCGTAAGCCAATTCTGGCGTTAGTTTTGAAAAGTAGTGACCAACACCATCACCAACCGACGTAGACCATTCCTGGCTAGGAGTAAACTCGCTGTTTACCGTTGGTACTGGTGCCATGATTACGGTGTCTTCTTCACTTGCACAGCCCGCTAGCAGGCCAAGAGCAATCGCACACAACGCCGCTTTTGGAAACATCTTCTTCATTCAAAGCGCCTTATTTAGCTAGGTCGTCAAGTTTGATTTGAAGCGTTTGGCTCGCATCAGCAGCTTGTTGAGCTTCAGAGTATGCACTGTAAGCTGCATCTGTGTCGCCTTTACGAAGTGAGATATCACCACGCAGTTCAGCAACACGGCCTTTCCAAGATTCGTCAGTCATCGCTTCAAGATCAGTCAATGCTGCGTCAAATTCACCTTGCTCAGCTTTGATACGAGCAACACGGTAAGTCAGTAGTGGCGCTAATGCCGCGTCCTTAGTTGCCGATTTTGCCCACTCAAGTTGTTCTAGTGCAGCTGTAAGGTCACCCGCTTGAACTTGCGCTTTTGCTAATTGCATAGCAGCAAGTACTGAATATTCAGCGTCTTTGTTTGCGTCGATGAAAGCTTGAATATCAGATTGAGCATCAACGCCTTTAGCATCTAGAGCTGAGATTGCAGAGGTGTAGCTTTCTGAAGCGGCTTCACGCGCTTCAACGACTGAATCTTGGTAATAGCGCCAACCAAATAGGCCACCTAAACCAATAACCGCACCAAAGATTACGGCTTTGCCATTCTCTTTCCACCAATCTTTAATGGCTTCAACTTGTTGCTCTTCGCTATCGTAAAGTTCCACTTCCTGTCCTCTTTAATTCTTTAAACGCCAGCATAGTGCTGACGTTGATATTCATGATGAGCGTTTGCTCAATGGCTTAGATTAACGCAGCAACTTTTTCTGCAACTTCCGTTTGAGACACGGTTTGTTGCTCGCCGCCAACCAAATCTTTTAGCACAACTGTATTGTCAGCAACTTCGTTCTCACCAAGTACCAACGCCACAACAGCACCTACTTTGTCAGCACGTTTGAATTGCTTCTTGAAGTTACCACCACCGAAGTGGTTCATCACACGTACGCCTTCAACGTTATCGCGTAATTGATTCGCTAACTGCATGCCCGCGATCATTGTACCTTCGCCAGCAGCAACCATGTATACGTCAACACTACGACGAACTTCTGTAAGTTCTAGCGTTTCCATCATAAGGACTAGACGCTCTAGACCCATAGCGAAGCCAACAGCATTGGTTGCTTTGCCGCCGAGTTGTTCAACAAGACCATCGTAACGGCCACCACCACATACTGTACCTTGGGCACCAAGGCTGTCTGTGATCCACTCAAATACGGTGCGGTTGTAGTAATCTAGGCCGCGTACTAGACGCTCGTTAACTTGGTATTCGATACCAACAGCGTCAAGAAGTTCACACAAACCAGCAAAATGTTGCTTCGATTCTTCACCTAGATATTCAGATAGTCGAGGTGCGTCACCTAAGATAGCTTGAACATCCGGGTTCTTAGTATCCAGAACACGTAGAGGGTTAGTGTGCATGCGACGTTTGCAGTCTTCATCTAGCACATCAATGTGTTGCTCAAGGAAAGCCACTAACGCAGTACGGTAGCTTACGCGATCTTCTTGAGAACCGATTGAGTTCAATTCAAGACGAACGTGCTTATCGATACCTAGTTCACGCCATAGACGTGCTGTCATCATAATAAGTTCAGCGTCAACATCTGGGCCGTCTAGGCCAAACACTTCAACACCACATTGGTGGAATTGACGGTAACGACCTTTTTGAGGACGCTCGTGACGGAACATTGGGCCCATGTACCATAGGCGCTGTTCATCACGGTTAATAAGGCTGTTTTGAATACATGAACGTACACAACCTGCTGTTCCTTCTGGACGCAGCGTTAGACTGTCACCATTGCGGTCATCAAAGGTGTACATCTCTTTAGAAACAACGTCTGTCTCTTCACCAACCGCACGGCTAAATAGGTTTGTTTCTTCAACGATAGGCATACGTACTTCGTTGTAACCGTATGCGCTCACCACACTTTTAACTGCGCTTTCTACTTTCTGCCACAGTGGTGATTGAGTTGGAAGGCAGTCGTTCATGCCTCGAATTGCTTGGATATTTTTAGCCACAGTATTTATTCCGTAATTTCTCACGACCAGGTATCAGTGCGAATAGACAATCACACCCCATCGCGTTGTATTAATCTTCTAAGTTTTCTACATCAATGCGATTTGCTTTATCAAGCACTGATGCTTTTGCACGAATCTTAGCTTCAAGTTTGTCGACAAGGTCATCGTTATCGAAGCGCTCTTTCTGACGCTTACCGTCTTCGTAAAAAGCACTCTTACGTGCACTACCAGCTAGACCTAAGTGAGACACTTCAGCTTCACCAGGGCCGTTAACCACACAACCGATGATAGATACATCCATTGGAGTAATCACGTCTTCTAGGCGCTCTTCAAGGGCATTAACGGTGTTAATAACATCGAACTCTTGACGAGAACAGCTCGGGCACGCAATGAAGTTGATGCCACGCGAGCGAATGCGCAAAGATTTAAGAATATCAAAGCCAACTTTGATCTCTTCAACAGGATCAGCCGCTAACGAGATACGCAGCGTATCGCCGATACCTTCAGAGAGAAGCATGCCTAAACCTACCGCTGACTTCACAGAACCTGCACGCGCACCACCCGCTTCGGTAATGCCAAGGTGAAGAGGTTGATCAATCTGCTTAGCAAGCAAACGGTAAGAACCGACGGCTAGGAATACATCAGACGCCTTAACGCTGACTTTAAATTGATCAAAGTTCAAACGGTCTAGGATGTCGACGTGACGCATTGCAGATTCAACAAGCGCTTCTGCTGTAGGCTCTGTGTATTTCTCTTGGATCTCTTTTTCAAGAGAACCGCCGTTAACACCAATACGAATCGGGATATTCATATCACGAGCACAATCCACAACAGAGCGAATGCGGCTTTCGTTACCGATGTTACCTGGGTTGATACGCAGACAGTCAACACCGTATTCAGCCACTTTAAGTGCGATACGGTAGTCGAAGTGAATATCAGCAACCAAAGGAACAGAGACCTGCTGCTTGATTAGCTTAAAGGCTTCAGCTGCATCCATAGTCGGTACAGATACGCGAACGATATCAGCGCCAACTTTTTCCAGAGCTCTAATTTGAGCAACGGTCGCGGCTACATCTGTTGTTCTTGTGTTGGTCATGGATTGCACAGCAATTGGTGCACCATCACCGATCGGCACATCACCCACATAAATACGGGTTGATTTGCGACGAATAATAGGAGATTCGTGTTGCATATTAACTCTAAGGTAAGGTTATTCTAGCTACTTTGCCTGAAGTATACCCAGAAAGGTCGACAGGTTCACTTGCAAATGTCATCGATACGCCCTCTGGCGCACCTAGAATCACTTTATATGGCGCAGTTCCTGATAGATTTAACGACTGACCTGCTTTTTTGATGCCAGTCGACAAGGTTTTGCCCGAAGCATCTTTCACTTGGATCCAGCAATCAGCAGAGAACTGCATCACTAACTCGTTAATCACAGCTTCAGGCGCAGTGCTTGCTTCAACAGCTTCTGCATTAGCAGCAATTTCAGCATTAACAGCAACTTCAGCAGTTTGTTCTGTCTCTGTTGCTTGCTGTGCAGTAGTTTCGTCAGTTGAAGTAACAGAATCTTCCGCATCGCTTATCGCAGCAAGGTCATCAGTACTTTCAACAACAGAAGAACCCTCTTCATTTTGTTCAGCTTCAATCACTTCTAAAGAGGTGAATTCAGGGGCAAGTGATTCTTCTACAGCTAGCTCTTCTGAGCTTTCAGTATTAGCTAAAGATTGAGATAGGGTGTCTTGTTGTTGGTTCTGCCACCACCACAGTGAGGAGATACCCGCAATTACCGCAAAAATGCTCCAAGTAAGGATCATAATACGGCTGTTGTGCTTCTCGGTTTTGGTCTTACGAGAAAAGCTCAACATTTCTTGTTCTTGATGTTGAGCGTCACCAGCATGATGGAGTGCGCTCAATACGACCTTTTCGTCAAGATTGACGTATTTCGCGTATGAACGAATGTAGCCACGCATAAAGGTGGCAACTTGATCTGACTCGAATTGGTTTTCTTCAATTTGTTGGATCAGCGTAACGCGCAGCTTTAAACGATCAGAAATCTGCTTTTGTGTTAAACCAAGAGATTCTCGTTTATTTTTAAGCAGCGTTCCCGCTTCGATTTCTGGAGCGACAGTTTCTTTTGTTTGTGTTTCGTGTTCTGTGTTCATAGAGAGTGAACTTCTAAAGTATTATCGCAGGTTGATGAGAGCATTTTTATTGTCGTTTAAGCTCAATCTAACAACCCACTTTGTGTGGAATTTTTCCTGTTATCTAAATCATCAACCCTTAAAGACGAACATCACCCATTGACTATGGATGACCTTCTCAGGAAGCTAGTTTATCAAGTAGCCAACCTAAATAGACACATTGATGATTATCGGGTAACAAGCGAGCACTTAAATTAATTTAAGATGAGTTAATCATAAGCTAATGCCATTGCAAGGCAAAAACACTTTAAACAAAATTTACCGTCAGCTCATGGTTTTGTCCAAAATTTGACGAAAAATGTAAGAAAGCGTGGGGAAAAAATCCAATTATTGGAAATTCACCTTCCAGAAAAGCAACAAGCCAGAAGGAATCCTTCTGGCTTGTTTAGATCTAAATGGTATTTAAACCGCTTTTACTTGAATCACATCACCTGCGATCAAGTTAGCTTCAGAGGCGGCTTTCAGCATTTTAGTACGCTTGGTTCTATCAATAACATCACCAACCAGCTGACCACATGCGGCATCAATATCATCACCACGAGTTTTACGAACCGTAACTGTGTAGTTGTATTCCATCAGCGTTTTTTGGAAGCGATCAATACGAGAGTTGCTTGGCTTCTTATAAGGCGAACCCGGATAAGGGTTAAATGGAATCAAGTTGATCTTACAAGGCGTATCTTTCATTAGCTCAGCAAGTTCACGAGCGTGGTCCATATCATCATTCACATGATCCAACAGAACGTACTCAACCGTTACTTTGCCGCGGTTAGCATTTGAAGAAGCAATGTAGCGACGAACCGATGCTAGGAAGTCTTGGATATCCCAACGATCGTTGATTGGCATGATTTGGCTACGTAGTGCATCGTTTGGTGCGTGTAGAGAAATAGCCAGAGCTACATCGATGTTGTCTGTCATCTGATCAAGACCAGAAACAACACCAGATGTTGATACTGTTACACGACGCTTAGACAGTGAGAAACCTAGATCATCAAGCATCAGCTCCAATGATGGAATTAGGTTCTTCATGTTCAATAGAGGTTCACCCATACCCATCATTACGACGTTAGTAATTGGACGACGACCCGTTTCTTTCTCTAAACCGATTTCACGTGCAGCACGCCAGATTTGACCAACGATCTCTGAAACTTTCAGGTTACGGTTGAAGCCTTGTTGAGCCGTAGAGCAGAATTTACATTCAAGCGCGCAGCCTACTTGCGAAGAAACACATAGCGTCGCACGATCACCATCTGGGATGTATACAGTCTCAACGTCTTGGTCACCAACGCTCATCGCCCATTTAATGGTGCCATCCGCAGAGTGCTGAGCTTCAGAAACGATAGGTGCAACAATCTCACAGCGATGCAGCAGTTTCTCACGTAACTTTTTGTTGATGTTGTTCATTTGTTCGAAGTCATCGACACCGAAGTGATAAATCCACTTCATCACTTGCTCTGCTCGAAACGCTTTCTCATTCAGTTCTTCTGTGAAAAATTTACGAAGACCTTTACGATCAAAATCGAGTAGATTGACTTTAGCTGTGGTCATGATGCCTCTCAATGACGGAACAATAATTAAGGGCGCGAATTGTACAGCCTTTACGCGACTTCAACAAGCACTGTAAAACCTTGTGTTTACTAAGACATTCAAACTTAAGTGATTAAAATTCACACAGTCAAATTTACCTGCTTAAGTTCGGCCAATTCAAAGAGAGATTCCCGATTACGCTCCTCCGTCGCTTTCGGGAATGACGGGCTTTAACCACCTAATACTCGCACCCTCTCCGACCTCCTACTAACGCGACTTGTTCGTCATTCCAGAACCGAGGAACGAGGTATCTGGAATCTCCAATAGTAAACTCAGACTCCTGATATGCTCCTTCTTCACTCTCAGGAATAACACGAGAACTCACCAGAAATGAAAAAGGCTTCACCGAAGTGAAGCCTTTATTGAGACTTGCTGTTGTCTGCTTATTCAGCTGGACGCGGGCAAATTTCAGATTCTGGGAAGAAGAATTCGATTTCGCGAGCCGCAGATTCAGGGCTATCACTGCCGTGTACTGAGTTGTAACGCATGCTGATTGCGTAGTCAGCACGGATAGTGCCGCATGCAGCTTCTTCTGGGTTAGTTTTACCCATTAGTTCACGGTAACGAGCGATCGCATTTTCGCCTTCAAGTACTTGAACCATGATAGGACCAGAAGTCATGAACTCTTTTAGTGGTCCAAAGAAATCTTTACCTTCATGTTCTGCATAGAAGCCACTTGCTTGCGCTTCTGTAAGAGAAACCATTTTAGCGGCAATAATCTGTAGGCCAGCTTTTTCAATGCGGTGGTAGATTTCACCGACAAGGTTACGCTTAACTGCATCCGGCTTAACAATTGAGAACGTTCTTTCTAGAGCCATAGGGATTCCTTCACTTCATTTTTTTGTTATTAAATACTGAAATTACTAAGATCATTCGATCTGAGTTTATGAATAAGCGGTATCGAAATACCGCTCACTCTTATTATTATTTTGCTTGGTCGATAAGAAGACGAGCCAGTGTACGAACACCCATACCAGTCGCGCCTGCAGCCCACTTATCACTTGATGACTTGCGGTAAGTACCCGCGCAATCCATGTGAATCCAACCTTTTTTGTAGTCATCTACAAAGTAAGAAAGGAACGCGGCAGCTGTACTTGCACCCGGAGTGTAATCACCAGAGCTGATGTTTGAAAGATCAGCAAAGTTTGAAGGCAACATACCACGGTGGAAATCAGCAAGCGGCAATGGCCATAGACCTTCTTTCTCTTGGTTCGCAGCCGTTAGTGCTTGATGAGACAACTCATCATCAAAGCTCAATAATGCGTGGTAGTCGTTACCTAATGCATTTTTAGCCGCGCCAGTTAGCGTTGCACAGTCGATGATCAACTCAGGATTCTGAGCGCTTGCGAACATCAGGCCATCAGCCAAAACTAAACGACCTTCCGCATCGGTATTCATGATCTCGACAGTCTTACCATTTTTGTAAGTAATGATGTCGCCAAGCTTCAATGCACGACCAGAGATCATATTCTCTGCACAACATAAGATAAGCTTGATGCGCTTGTTCAGGCCACGTTCAATCGCAAGACCTAAACCACCGGTAATAGTCGCGGCGCCACCCATGTCAGCCTTCATTGCTGTCATGAATTGACCTGGCTTAATGCTGTAACCGCCTGAGTCGAAAGTGATACCTTTACCCACAAGACAAGCAAACACGGGTGCGTTTTCATCGCCGGTTGGGTTGAAGTCCAGTTGAAGCATTGCAGAAGTACGCTCAGAGCCGCGGCCTACCGCATAGATGCCTTCCCAACCTTCAGTTAGGAGATCTTTGTCTTTAACGATTTTCGCTTTAACAGTGCCTGCTGGTGCCACTGACTTGATGTATTCAGCTGCCATTGTAGCTAATTGACGAGGGGCAACTTCTTCAGCCGTTTTGTTGATGATGTCACGAGTCCAATCTGTCGCGCGGATACGTGCTTCTAATTCAACTTGATCAGCTTCAGCTAGAGCATCCCACTCCAATGCATTCTTTTTCTTTGGTCCACGGTAGCCTTGGTAAAAAGCCCAAACACTTTCTAGATCCCAGCCTTTACCGCTAAGTGCAACCAATGCGATACCTTGTCCGTCAAGCGTACGACCTGCACGTTGAACTGCGCCTAGATCGTGGCCTTCACCAATGTGAATTGTCGCTCCCGCTTCTGAAAACGATAAAATAGCTCTTGCTCCCCACTGAGGCTGGGCAGCTTCTTGACTTAAAAATACTGACATCTGTGTAGACATGATTTCTCCTTGTCATGAACCACTTTGAGTATGTGATTCTGATTGTTTTTTATTAGCGCACTGATGTTAGCATTATGTAGGAGGAAAATGTCATTTTGATAAAAAAACGGACCATAAGGTCCGCTTTTTTTAGTAAGAATTGTTAACTTGGCTGCGTTTTACATTGGACTGATACCAACCCGCGACCAAGTGATTAGACAAGAGGATTAATCCATCTCATCCATCCAGCACAATATAATGGCCTCTAGAATTTTCTCATTCGAGTGATTCGGCTCATCATCAAAATCTTCAAGATCTAGCACCCATTGATGCAAGTCCGTGAAGCGTACTGTTTTAGGATCGGTATCTGGGTATAAATCACATAGTTCAATCGCAATATCTCGCGAATCAATCCATTTCAAACTCATAACATTTCCTTATCTTTATCAGCGACGATTTGTCATCTTAGTGACTTATATTCTATGCCAGCTTTACTAACAGTTTTGGTCGAGCTTATTTCTTAGTGCTCTTCAGAAGCTAAGTTCAGTGTGTACTTTGGAATTTCAACTACAAGGTCAGTATCAGCCACTTTAGCTTGGCAACCAAGGCGAGATTCCATCTCTAAACCCCATGCTTTATCTAGCATGTCGTCTTCTAGGTCATCACTCTCTTCTAAAGAGTCGAAACCTTCACGAATCACGACGTGACATGTAGTACATGCACACGACTTCTCACATGCGTGTTCAATACCAATACCGGCCTTCAATGCAACATCAAGAACCGTCTCACCAGTTTTTGCTTCTAAAACAGCGCCTTCTGGACATAGATCTTCGTGAGGTAAAACAATAATCTTTGGCATGTTTATCTATTCTCTAACTATTAAATATTATCGACTGACTGACCTGACAGTGCAGCTCGAATTGATTTATCCATACGACGAGAAGCAAAGTCTTGGCTCGCTTTGTCGGTATTCTTAATTTCTAGTTCGATGGCATCAGCGCTTTCGCCATTACGCACTTCAATCAGTGCTTCAATAGCTTGCAGAAGGAGCTGTTTTTCTTGCTCATCAAGCAGCTCATCGCCATCAGCTTGCATTGCTGCAATAAGACCTTCGATAACACGATCTGCTTCTACACGTTGTTCAGCGAGAGCACGCGCTTGCATGTCTTCCTTAGCAAACGTCATCGAATCTTTCAGCATATTCGCCACTTCATTATCGCTTAAGCCGTAAGACGGTTTAACCTGAATTTCAGCTTGAACACCTGTGCTCTTCTCCATAGCAGTCACCGATAGCAGGCCATCAGCATCTACTTGGTAAGTCACACGAATATGCGCCGCACCAGCAGCCATTGGTGGAATGCCTTTTAGAGCAAAACGAGCCAATGAACGACAGTCATCAACCATCTCACGTTCACCTTGCACGGTGTGTACTGTCATTGCAGTTTGACCGTCTTTGAACGTGGTAAATTCTTGTGCGCGAGCAACAGGGATCGTGGTATTGCGTGGGATGATCTTTTCGACCAAGCCACCCATCGTTTCGATACCTAGGGAAAGAGGAATAACATCAAGCAGCAGCATTTCAGAGTCAGGCTTGTTGCCGACTAAGATATCCGCTTGGATAGAAGCGCCAATCGCAACCACTTCATCTGGGTTAATGCTGGTTAATGGCGTACGACCAAAAAAGTCACCGACCATTTCACGTACAAGTAACGTACGAGTTGAACCGCCGACCATCACGACTTCTAGAACATCATCCGCGTCAACTTCAGCATCTTTCAATGCACGACGACATGAAAGCAGTGTTTTCTTAACAAGCGGCTTAATGATGTCTTCAAACTCTTCACGAGTTAATGAACCAGCCCAACCCAACACTTCAACATTAACGCTTTCAGCTTCAGATAAGCCAATCTTCGCTTCTGTTGCTGCATCTAGAAGAATACGATTCTGTTCTGCGGTTAGCTCTGATAAGCCCATTTGCTCTTGGAAGTGCTCTGCGATCAAGTGGTCAAAGTCGTCTCCGCCTAATGCAGAGTCGCCACCCGTTGCTAATACTTCAAAAACACCTTTAGACAGGCGTAAGATAGAGATATCAAACGTGCCACCGCCAAGGTCATAAACCGCAATCACCCCTTCTTTACCTGAATCCAGACCGTAAGCAATCGCTGCCGCAGTAGGTTCATTAAGAAGACGTAACACGTGAAGACCAGCAAGTTGAGCCGCGTCTTTCGTACCAGCACGCTGTGCATCATCAAAATACGCAGGAACCGTAATTACGGCGCCAGATAACTCACCGCCTAACGTAGACTCAGCACGTTGGCCAAGCGCTCGTAGAATATCCGCAGAAACCTGGATTGGGTTCTTGTTGCCTTGTTCTGTGCGGATCACAGGTAAACCATTATCACTTTCTTCAAACTGATATGGCAGAGACGGGTATCGCTGTTGAATATCTGACAGTGAACGACCGATTAATCGCTTAACTGAGATAATGGTATTTTTAGGGTCAGTCTGCGCGTTAGCACGAGCTTCATCGCCAGTGGTGTACGACTCTGACGTATAGTGAACAACTGAAGGTAAAATGCTTCGACCTTGTTGATCAACGAGTGTACTTGCCTCGCCACTGCGTACTGCAGCAACCAACGAGTTTGTTGTACCTAAATCAATACCCACAGCAAGCTTGTGCTGGTGAGGAGCGGCGCTTTGCCCTGGTTCTGCAATCTGAAGTAGTGCCATGGATGTGTCCTTGTTATACAAACTAGCCGATCAAACGATCTTCAACTAATTCGATTTCATTCTTTAATTTTGCAATAAACTTAAGCTTTCTTACTCGGTCTGCAGCTTCTAGCCAAGCTTCGCTTTCGAGTTCTTGTTGGATAGCGCTTAATTGTTGTTTATACATTTTGCTAACCTTGCCTTCAAATGCAAATAGCGCATCTTCAGGATCAGAACTGTCTGCGATATCTTCCAGCTCTTCACGCAGTTCCATTTGCTCCATCAGGAACATCGGATCTTGCATGGTTTGTTGTTCGCCACGAATGTCTTCACCGTGTTGAACTAGCAGGTATTCTGCTCGGCTGATTGGATTCTTCAATACCTGATACGCATCGTTGATTTGTGCCGCTTTTTGCACGGCTAATAAGCGGTCACGCTCAGAAGCTATCGCAAATTTATCAGGATGGAATTGGCGTTGCAGATCTCTAAACTGAGAAGAAAGAAGGCTACCATCCAGTTGAAACTGAAGTGGTAGCCCAAATAATTCGAAATGATTCATGTAAAGGTGGTCCTAAGTTTAGGCTCTTTGTTCAGAGCCTAATTTTATTCTTCGCTTACAACGCTTAACGATTCAAGCGTTTAAACATTGAAGCTCTCACCACAACCACATTCGCCTTTCGCGTTCGGGTTGTTGAATTCAAAACCTTCGTTTAGGCCTTCTTTTACATAATCAAGCTCAGTACCGTCTAGGTATACTAGGCTCTTTGGATCAATGATGACCTTAACACCTGAGTGCTCAAACACTTCGTCTTCTTCGTTAAGCTCGTCAACGAATTCCAGTACATACGCCATACCCGAACAGCCAGTAGTTTTTACTGCTAAGCGTAACCCGAGACCTTTACCACGGTTATCTAGGAAAGCTTGAACTCGGCTTGCTGCCGTATCTGTCATGGTGATGGCCATACTACAACCTTGTGTTTTATATAAATTGAGAACTCAGGTGGGAGCACAAAGGGTGCTCCAAAATATTACTTATTTTGTCGACGTAATTACGGTATTGAAGCGATTAGTGCTTCTTTTTGTAATCCGCAACAGCTGCTTTGATTGCATCTTCAGCAAGAATTGAACAGTGAACTTTCACTGGTGGCAACTCAAGCTCTTCTGCGATTTCAGAGTTTTTAATAGCAGCAGCTTCATCAATACTTTTACCTTTAACCCACTCTGTAACCAGTGAGCTAGAAGCGATTGCGCTACCGCAACCGTAAGTCTTGAATTTTGCGTCTTCAATAATACCTTCTGCAGATACTTTGATTTGCAGTTTCATTACGTCACCACAAGCCGGTGCGCCAACCATGCCGCTACCTACACTTGGGTCTTCTTTATCAAACGAACCTACGTTACGTGGGTTTTCGTAGTGATCAATTACTTTTTCGCTATATGCCATGATAGTTACCTCGAATCCTCTATTTCCGTGAGATTAGTGATGAGCCCACTCAACAGTGTTCAAATCAATCCCTTCTTTATACATATCCCATAGAGGAGACATGTCGCGTAATTTGTTTACCGCTACACGGATTTGTGCAATCGCGTAGTCGATTTCTTCTTCCGTTGTGAAACGGCCGAATGAGAAACGTACTGAGCTGTGTGCCAGTTCATCGTTCAGACCAAGAGCACGTAGAACGTATGAAGGCTCTAGGCTTGCTGATGTACATGCAGAACCTGATGATACCGCTAGGTCTTTTAGAGACATAAGCAGAGACTCACCTTCAACGAAAGCGAAGCTCACGTTTAGGTTGTGTGGTACACGTTGGTCTAAGTCGCCGTTTACGGTTACTGCTTCTAGATCTTGAACACCTTTCAATAGGCGCTCACGAAGTGCTAGTGCGTGGTCGTAATCTTTCTGCATGTCTTGCTTAGCGATAGCAAACGCTTCGCCCATACCCACGATTTGGTGAGTAGCAAGCGTACCAGAACGGAAACCACGTTCATGACCGCCACCGTGCATTTGCGCTTCAAGGCGAATACGTGGCTTACGACGAACGTACAAAGCACCGATGCCTTTAGGGCCGTATGCTTTGTGTGCAGACATAGAGATAAGATCAACTTTCATCTCTTTTACGTCTAGTGGGATTTTACCCGCAGACTGCGCCGCATCAACGTGGAAGATAATCTTGCGTGCACGACATAATTCGCCGATTGCACCGATATCTTGGATTACACCAATCTCGTTGTTTACGTGCATGATAGAAACTAGAACAGTATCTTCACGCATTGCAGCTTGTAGCTTGTCTAGATCGATGATGCCGTTAGCTTCTGGCTCAAGGTATGTAACCTCAAAACCTTCACGCTCTAGTTGGCGACATGGATCAAGAACCGCTTTGTGTTCTGTTTTGCACGTGATTACGTGCTTACCTTTCTTCTCGTAAAAGTGCGCTGCACCTTTGATAGCAAGGTTATCTGACTCTGTAGCACCTGACGTAAAAACAATCTCACGTGGGTCTGCATTTAGTAGATCGGCAATTTGCTCACGAGCATTATCTACTGATTCTTCTGCCTGCCAGCCGTAACGGTGTGAACGAGATGCAGGGTTACCGAAGTTACCGTCCATCGTCATGCACTGAACCATTTTTTCAGCAACACGTGGATCGACTGGGCATGTAGCTGAATAGTCAAAGTAAATAGGCAGTTTCATTTTCTACTCCAATGTAAAAACTGACCGCTAAGAGCGGGCATTAACACCGTGAGGTGCTGCACTAATCGTTGTAGTGCTCGTATTTTTATGTGCAAAACCATTATTAACCGCAAGATCGATATCTTGACGATCAGAAATCTCTAAAACTTCGTTATCTTTCATTAGCTCACCGAGCGTAATGTCGTTTAAGAAGCTGCTGATTCGGGAGCTTAAATCACGCCATAAAGTGTGAGTTAAACAACGACTGCCACCTTGGCAATCTGCTCGACCGTGACACTTAGTTGCATCAACTGATTCGTCTACTGCAGCAATTACAGTTCCGACAGCGATGTCGCTCGCTTCAGCACCTAAACGGTAACCACCGCCAGGACCACGAACACTAGCAACTAAGCCAGCTTTACGTAACTTAGAAAATAGCTGTTCTAAGTAAGATAACGAGATGCCTTGTCGCTCTGAAATATCAGCCAGAGGAACTGGGCTTTTTTGCGAATGCAGTGCTACATCTAGCATAGCTGTTACCGCATATCTTCCTTTAGATGTAAGTTTCATATCACACCGTATCCACATTGTTTATGTGGTTGGAATCTTCCCATACCCGACTAAATTGGTCAAGTATTTAGTTGACTATTTTAGTCAGGTATTCACCCTTATTGTTTGTGCGGGCTTTATTTGTCGCTTTTGCTCTTCTCAATTGAAGTCAAAATGCCGCGTAGAGTGTTGATCTCTTGCAACTCTGGACGAGCTCGACTGAACAGACGACGTAGTTTATTCATCACCTGACCCGGCTTATCCTTAGAGATAAATTGGGTATCAATGATCACTTTTTCAAGGTGCTCATAGAACATTTCTAGTTCTTCGTGACGAGGGTACTCATCTTGTTGCTGTGGCTGATATTGGCTAGCGACCATATCAAGGTGAGCTACACGCACTTCGTAGCTCAGAGTCTGCACTGCCATTGCTAGGTTTAGTGAGCTGTATTCTGGGTTTGCAGGAATACATACATGGAAATGACACTTCTGAAGCTCATCATTGGTTAAGCCAGTGCGCTCACGGCCAAACACTAACGCTACAGGGTGCTTTTGACCTTCAACTGCAAATTTTTGTCCACATTCACGCGGCTCAAGCATTGGCCATTCAAGCGTACGAGAGCGTGCACTCGAACCAACCACCAAACCACAGTCTTTTACTGCTTCATCCAGTGTAGAAACGATGGTCGCGTTTTCCGCGATGTCACCTGCACCCGCAGCCAGTGCTAAGGTCTGCTCGTCAACTTCACATTGAGGGTCTACAAGAACTAACTGACTCAAACCCATCACTTTCATTGCGCGAGCTGCTGATCCGATATTTCCCGAATGAGACGTACCAACCAGAACGACTTTTACATTGTCTAACATGCTATATGACACCACTTTAAAAATAATCGCGAGATATTAACACATAGCTAAGTAAAATGGTCAGACCCTTCTCGGAATGTGAAATCAAGAGTTCAAAAAATAACCACTTCCCTTTTGGGGAAACTTTGGTATACTCGCCGCCGCTTTAAACTGTTCTTTAACATCTTGTGGGAAAAACCATATGCATCCAATGCTAAACATTGCGATACGCGCTGCGCGTAAAGCTGGCAACCATATTGCTAAATCTCTAGAAACAACTGATAAGATCGAATCGTCTCTAAAAGGTAACAACGATTACGTTACTAACATTGCTCAAGAAGCTGAGTACATGATCATTGAGACAATCAAATCATCTTACCCAGAGCACAGCATTATTTCTGAAGAGTCAGGCCTAACTGAAGGTAAAGATTCTGACGTACAATGGATCGTTGACCCACTAGATGGCACCAACAACTTTGTAAAAGGTTTCCCTCACTTCTCTGTATCTATCGCTGTTCGCATGAACGGTCGTACAGAAGTTGCTTGTGTTTATGACCCAATGCTAAACGAGCTATTCACAGCTCAACGTGGCGCTGGCGCTCAACTTAACAACGCTCGTATGCGTGTTACTCAACTAAAAGACCTTCAAGGTACTGTTCTAGCGACTGGTTTCCCATTCAAGCAAAAACAACACTCTGAATCTTTCATGAAGATCATCTCTGGTCTATTCGTTGATTGTGCTGATTTCCGTCGTACTGGTTCTCCAGCTCTTGACCTATGTTACCTAGCAGCTGGCCGTGTTGACGGTTACTTAGAACTAGGCCTTAAGCCATGGGATCTAGCAGCTGGCGATCTAATCGCTCGTGAAGCGGGTGCTATCATGACTGACTTTGCAGGCGGCACTGATTACATGACCTCTGGTAATGTTGTTGCTTCAAGCGCACGTGGTGTTAAGTCTATTCTTAAGCACGTTCGTGAGAACTCTAACGAAGGTATGCTGAAGTAATTCAGACCTTGCGTTAATGCTCTTTAGTTAAGAGCAGAAGATTTTCAAAGCCTCGCTATTGCGAGGCTTTTTTGTATCCGAGATACGAGATACGAGATACGAGATACGACCAAAATGTCGGTTAGTTGCAGTGAGCACAAATCACTGCTCTGTAAGCTGTATTTAGATCGCCACTAGATAGTGACTTAGCTACTTTGGCACTTGGTATTGGTATTGGTATTGGTATTGGTAAATACGACAATGTTCAGTCGGTTCCAAAAGCTAACCCACAATATACAGACATAAAAAAACCGCTAGTTGCCCAGCGGTTTTTTTGGTTTAGCGAAAGTTGTTAAGCCGTGGCCTAAGGCATTTCGTCAAACTCTTCACCTTCTTTGTCCACTTGTGGTGGCATTAGGTGTTCACGCGTAATACCCAACTTCATAGCTAGTGCAGATGCAACGTAGATAGAAGAGTAAGTACCAACGGTAATACCCAGTAGAAGTGCAGTCGCAAAGCCGTGAATCATAGCGCCGCCCTGAACGAACAGTGCGATAACTACGAATAACGTTGTACCAGAAGTGATCAATGTACGGCTCAATGTTTGTGTGATTGAGCTGTTCAGCACTTCAGGTGCCTCGCCTTTACGCATCTTACGGAAGTTCTCACGAATACGGTCAAATACCACTATGGTATCGTTGAGGGAGTAACCGACTACCGTTAGCAAGGCTGCTACGATGGTAAGGTCGACCTCAATTTGCATTAGAGAGAACACACCTAGTGTGATGATAACGTCGTGCGCTAGGGCTAATACAGCACCTGCAGCTAATCGCCATTCAAATCGCACTGATACGTAGATCAAGATACAGATCAGAGAAACAAGGATAGCAAGGCCACCAGCTTCTGTTAATTCGTCACCTACGTTAGGACCAACGAACTCGATACGACGCATCTCAACTTGCTCACCAGTACCATCTTTAATTGCAGACAGGATTTGGTTACCAAGCGTTTCGCCCGCAACACCATCACGTGGACGTAGACGAACCATTACCTCACGCGCAGAACCAAAGTTCTGAACCGTAGCATCACCAAAGCCTTCAGCTTCTAGTGCGCTTCGAATGTCAGGTAGGTTTGCTGGCTCCTCAAAACCCACTTCAATCAGGGTACCACCAGTAAAATCTAGACCCCAGTTCAACGATTTCGTTGTTAGAGTATAGATGGCAGTACCAATCATCAAGATTGAGAATAAAAAGGCAACCTTTGACCAACGCATGAAGTCGATCATTTTGTCTGCTTTTAGAATCTGAAACATATTAATTCCTAGCCTTAGATCGACAGTTTCTTAACGCGTTTGCCGCCATACATCAGGTTCACGATACAACGTGTTCCGATAATAGCTGTAAACATTGAAGTCAAGATACCGATTGATAACGTTACCGCGAAGCCTTTAATCGCACCTGTACCGACAGCAAATAGAATGATTGCTGTTAGTAGTGTGGTGATGTTGGCATCGGCGATTGTACTAAATGCGTTTGCATAACCTTGGTGAATCGCTTGTTGTGGACTACGTCCATCTCGAAGTTCTTCACGTATACGCTCAAAGATAAGAACGTTGGCATCGACTGCCATACCGACCGTCAATACGATACCGGCAATGCCTGGTAGCGTCATTGTCGCGCCAGGAATCATCGACATCACACCAATAATCAACACTAAGTTAGCCATCAGAGCGACGTTCGCAATCAAACCGAAAGTACGGTAGTAAAGCAGTGTAAACAGCATTACTGCAGCCATACCCCAAACCATCGCCATGATACCCATATCGATGTTTTGTTGACCCATAGATGGACCAATCGTACGCTCTTCTACAATCGAGATAGGCGCAATCAATGCACCTGCACGTAGTAGAAGTGCCAAGTTATGAGCTTCAGCCGTTGAGTCGATACCTGTAATACGGAAGTTACGGCCAAGCGCAGATTGAATCGTCGCTTGGTTAATCACTTCTTCGTGCTTACTTAGGATCACTCGGCCTTCAGGTGTTTTACGACCGCTGTCTTTATACTCTGCAAATACGGTTGCCATTAGCTTACCGATATTTTGACGAGAGAATGTAGACATCTTGCTACCACCTTCGCTGTCTAGCGAGATGTTAACTTGTGGGCGACCATATTCATCAACACTTGAGCTTGCATCTGTAATGCTAGAACCGCCTAAGATAACGCGTTTCTTAAGTACTACAGGACGACCATCGCGGTCTTGCTTAATTTCACTACCAGCAGGAGCACGGCCAGAAGCTGCAGCGGCCAAATCGGCACTGCTGTCCACTTCACGGAATTCAAGAGTCGCGGTTGCGCCTAAAATTTCTTTAGCACGAGCCGTGTCTTGAACACCTGGCAATTCCACTACGATACGGCTAGCACCTTGACGTTGAACCAAAGGCTCAGCAACACCGAGTTCGTTAACACGGTTACGTAGAATAGTAATGTTTTGCTCTACCGCATAATTGCGGATTTCTTGAAGACGAGTTTCAGTGAAGTTAGCAATCAAAGAGAAACGACCGTTAGATTCTGAATCTACGAACGTCATATCTTGGTGCTTAGATTGCAGTAGCGATTTCGCTTCAGCAAGCTGCTCTTCGTTACGCAGAATCACTTCAACCGCATCTTTACCCGATGGGCGAATAGCACGGTAGCGGATTTTCTCTTCACGAAGTTCACTGCGGAACGCTTCTTCTTGTTGGCCAACCAGTTTTTGCATCGCAGCGTCCATATCCACTTCCATTAAGAAGTGAACACCACCACGTAGATCAAGACCCAGTTTCATTGGTGCAGCACCAATAGATTCAAGCCAATCAGGAGTTGAAGCCGCTAGGTTTAAAGCTACGATAACGTCATCACCTAGTGCTTCTGTGATGATATCACGGGCACTGATTTGCGTATCTGTATCGTTAAATCGAACAAGAATGGAACCGTTTTCGAGAGCAACGGATTTAGTAGAAAGGTTTTCTGCTTCAAGAGCATTGGTGACAGCATCCAGCGTAGACAGATCTACAGAGGCGCCACGCGCCCCTGTAACTTGAACTGCCGGATCTTCACCGTATATATTTGGAAGTGCGTACAACGCAGCGATAGCGATGGCAAACATCACCATCAAATACTTCCATAACGGATAACGGTTTAGCACAGCGAGGATCCTCTAGCTGTTTATAGTGATTTCAGAGTACCTTTTGGTAGCACTGCTGTAACGAAGTCTTTCTTGATAACGACTTCGTTGTTTGCGTTCAGTTCGATAGCAACGTAGTCGCTGTCTTCAGCAATCTTAGTGATCTTGCCGATTAGGCCGCCGCTTGTAAGAACTTCATCGCCTTTGCCCATAGAAGACATAAGGCTCTTGTGCTCTTTAACACGCTTAGCTTGTGGACGGTAGATCATGAAGTAGAAGATCACAGCGAACATACCTAGCATGATAAGCATTTCGAAACCGCCGCCTGCTGGTGCACCTTCTGCTGCTGCGTGAGCTTGAGAAATAAACATTTAAAACATCCTCTATTATATTTTCGTAATTGTTTGTCTAATTGGGTCGTATCCCTTTATTTTCAAGCCCCATCACTCGGAAGAGAGATAGGGCTCGCAAAAAAGAAATACTAAGATTCTTTACCTAGTGGTGGCACTTCACGCCCCATTCTTGCGTAGAACTCTGCAACGAACTCTTCAAAGCGATCTTCATCGATAGACTGACGAATGTCTGACATTACTCGTTGGTAGAAACGCAGGTTGTGAATCGTGTTCAGTCGAGCACCTAGGATTTCGTTACAACGATCCAAATGGTGTAAGTACGACTTGCTGTAGTTCTTACAAGTGTAACAGTCACAATCTGAATCTAGTGGTGTTGTATCGGTTTTATGCTTCGCATTACGGATCTTGATCACACCTTCCGTTACAAACAGGTGGCCATTACGTGCATTTCGCGTTGGCATAACACAGTCAAACATATCAATACCGCGACGAACACCTTCAACCAAGTCTTCAGGTTTGCCTACACCCATTAGGTAACGAGGCTTATCTTCAGGCAGTTGAGGACATGTGTGCTCAAGAATGCGGTGCATATCTTCTTTTGGTTCACCTACTGCTAGACCACCTACTGCATAACCGTCAAAGCCAATTTCTGTTAGGCCTTTAACGGATACATCACGAAGGTCTTCGTATACGCCACCTTGTACAATACCGAACAATGAGTTCGGGTTTTCTTGCTTATCAAAGTGATCGCGAGAACGCTGAGCCCAACGAAGAGACATCTCCATCGAGTCTTTAGCTTCTTTATGCGTCGCAGGGTAAGGCGTACATTCGTCAAAGATCATTACGATGTCTGAGCCTAGATCCTTTTGGATTTCCATCGACTTCTCAGCGTCCATGAAGATCTTGTCACCGTTTACAGGGTTACGGAAATGAACACCTTCTTCAGTGATTTTACGCGTTGCGCCTAGGCTGAATACTTGGAAGCCACCTGAATCAGTCAAGATAGGACCTTTCCAGTTCATGAAATCGTGCAAATCACCGTGCAGTTTCATGATTTCTTGACCAGGACGTAGCCATAGGTGGAATGTATTACCTAATAGGATTTCAGCACCTGTGTCTTTTACTTCTTCAGGTGTCATGCCCTTAACCGTACCGTAAGTACCTACAGGCATGAATGCTGGGGTTTCAACGGTACCGCGTTCAAACTGAAGTTGACCACGACGTGCGCCGCTATTAGTTTTTTTAAGTTCGTATTTTAATTTCACGAAGCCTCCAATATGCCAGAGAAACAATCTGACTGTTAATTCAGAACCTTAGGCCGAACAAAAGTTCAGTCTAGTGGGTTCTATGAGGAGCGGTCGCGTATTCCTTGCGAGAGATTAGACAGACACCCTGCCCGACTCCTAGCCTACTGCTAGCACCCGTAAATTCTGCTTATATCGTTTATAACCAGCTAAAATTAGCTCGTTTTCTTATTGATGAACATCGCATCACCGTAGCTGAAGAAACGGTATTCGCTCTTCACTGCGTGATCGTATGCACCCATCACATTGTCGTAGCCAGCAAATGCACTCACCAACATAATCAGCGTTGATTCTGGTAAGTGGAAGTTGGTAATTAAGCAATCCACCAGCTGATATTCATAACCTGGGAAGATGAAGATTTCTGTGTCACCAAAGAAAGGAACTAACTCAGTGCCATTTTTCACTGCATCTTGAGCCGCACTTTCTAGTGAACGCACAGAGGTTGTACCAACGGCAATGATGCGTCCGCCGCGAGCTTTTGCAGCTGCAACGGCATCTACCACTTCTTGCGGTACTTCAACGTACTCAGCATGCATGTGGTGGTCATTGATATTATCGACTTTTACTGGCTGGAACGTACCAGCACCAACGTGAAGCGTCACGTAAGCAAACTCAACACCTTTTTCTTTCATGTCAGCCATTAGCTTGTCATCAAAGTGAAGGCCTGCTGTTGGCGCAGCAACTGCACCCGGCTTTTCATTATAGACAGTTTGGTAGCGCTCTTTATCGGCGTCTTCATCTGGACGATCGATGTAAGGAGGCAGTGGCATGTGACCAACACTGTTAAGAATCTCTAAAACGCTTTGATCGGATGTGAAATGGATTTCAAATAACGCATCATGACGTGCCACCATTTCAGCTTCATACTCATCGTTCTCACCAAGGAACAATTTGGTACCCGGTTTCGGTGATTTAGAACAACGAACATGCGCAAGAATGCTTTTCTCATCCAGCATACGTTCAACCAACACTTCAAGCTTACCGCCTGATGCCTTGCGACCGAATACACGAGCAGGAATCACGCGAGTGTTATTAAAAATAACAAGATCACCTGGCTCAACCAAGTCTAAAACGTCTTTAAACGAACCATCAGCTAGGTTGCCATTATTGCCATCTAATTTAAGTAGGCGGCTTGCTGTGCGCTCCTCTTGAGGGTAGCGAGCAATGAGTTCATCTGGTAGGTCAAAGTGAAAATCTGAAACTTGCATGTGTCGAGTCTTGTCTTAGTTGATGATATTTATGCCGTTGACGAATAATAAGTCGAAGTTGCCGAACAATCGTTTCGGTAAGTAAATCGTTACCAGAAACACATCGTAAACATGACTAAAAATTTCGCAGTGGGCTAGTATAGGCACACGAGCCGCAATAGCAAGGTTTACAGCATTGGATTATTGTAAAGAGTCGTAAAATAATACGACCATTCCCCCTCATAAAAAAAACAAAATTAGTTGCATGAAACTCACCCAAAAATGCGTTAGATCTCAGTTATTTTTTGGATAAAAAACTATAGTAATAGCAACAAATAAAAAAGAAGGAGGTCCGTATGATCAAGGTTGAAGATATGATGACTCGCAACCCTCATACCCTATTGCGCTCACACTCACTGGCCGATGCAAAGCACATGATGGAAGCGCTTGATATCCGCCATATTCCGGTTGTTGATGCCGACAGACAACTACTTGGCGTCGTCACACAGCGAGACGTTCTTGCCGCTCAAGAATCTAGCCTACAAAACATCCCACAAGCTCAATCCTATACTCTTGCAACACCACTCAATGACATCATGCACAAGAGTGTTATGTCTGTAGAGCCGCGCGCAGGACTAAAAGAGTCTGCTGTTTATATGCAGAAACACAAAGTGGGCTGTTTACCTGTCGTAGAGAACCACGAACTCGTGGGCATCATTACAGACAGCGATTTCGTTACGATAGCCATTAACCTGCTAGAGCTACAAGAAGAAGCGGAACCGGAAGAGGTCGAAAGTTAGTCCGTTTGTATTACTCACGATAATCCTTAGAGCCTTTGAACCTGAGGCTCTTAACATATCTAAATTCTGACACGTCTAAAATCTCATCTATTTTTATGAAAAGCCGAGAGAAAAGTTACAAAAAACAACAATATCAACAACCTACTTTACCCATCATTCTTAGGCATCAAAATATAGTGGATACATACTATTTATTGATATATTTATCGTTAGAATCATGTAAGAATTTGTTAAGAATAAAAACAAGCTGCCTTACTAGGAATGATATTTATGAGTTTAAAGAAATTGCTGTCCTTAGGTTTTGGCGTGATTCTCGCGCTAATTTTGGTTATTTCAGTCGTTGCTTCATTACGCTTTTATCAATCGAGTGATGGGTTTAACACCTACCGCTCTCTTGCAATAACAAGTGTCTCAACAGGTCGAATCCAAGCCAATATACTGGAAGCTCGTTTATCTGCACTTAAATATATTAAAAACCCTATTCCGTCACATGCTTCTGAACTGAATAGACGTATCACCGCATCAAATCAATTGATAGATGAAATATTAGACTCTCATCTTGACGATCTACACAAAAATGAATTCCTAACGATAAAGAAGCAGCTTGATCAATATAGCCAAGGCTTTAACAAGGTTGTTCAACTTGTTAATACTCGAAACAACCTAGTTCAAGAGGCCTTAGACCCATCAGGAGTCAATATGCGTGAGGCAGTGACTAACCTAATGACCCAGGCTTCAGCTGAAGAAGATTTAGAAGTTGCTGTCAGTTCAGGACAGCTTCAGCAGCATGTATTGCTATCAAGATTGTACGCTTCTAAATTTCTGACGAGCAATAAAACAGAAGATGCTCAGCGTGCTGAAAAAGAGTTTGCCTCTGCCGCACTACTTGCAGAAACAATCGAATCTCAACTCATGTCGATGGAACAAATCAACTACTTAAACGATTTCACTAGTGCCTTCAAAATTTACCGCAACACATTTTCAAAGATCGTTGACACTATAAACACGCGAAATGGCATCATTTCAGGGACTCTTGATCTTGCTGGTGTTAATGCAGCAAAAACAATTGAAGAGATAAAGCTATCAACAAAGTCAGAGCAAGACTCTGTCGGGCCTAATATGGTCGAGCGATTCTCTAACGCGCAATTTGTGCTTGGCGTTCTTTCAATTCTCGTTGTCGCCGCTTCTCTTAGCATTGCCGTTTCGATTTACCGCAGTGTATGGAAAGTCGTTGGAGGAGAGCCAAGTGACATCCAAGCAATTGTTGCCGAAGTCGCCGCTGGTGATCTTTCAAAGCAGATTCCAATTACGGGTAAAGAGACCGGTATATACGCAAACATTTTAGAAATGCGCCAAGAACTACGTCGAATAATCGATGGTTTCCACCAGATTTCAGACAATGTTTCAGCAGCCTCCGTTGAGCTAACCGCGGTAATGAGCCAAACAGAAGGAAATGCTCAACAAGAACTGAGTCAAATGGAACAAATCGCGACAGCCATCAATGAACTTTCTAGTACTGCGAGTGAGGTTAGCCAGAATGCAGCTAGCGCAGAGAGCGCTGCAACTGGGGCAACGACAAATGTCAAAGATGGCAGTGTTTCCCTCGATGCATCAGATGATATATCTCGAAAAGTTGAAGACTCGATCGAAGAAACATCAAACATCGTTAATCAATTGCAAGAGTACTCGGTAGAGATCGGTAGTGTTATTGAAGTGATCAATTCAATTTCTGAGCAAACTAACTTACTTGCGTTAAATGCAGCCATTGAAGCCGCTCGAGCGGGAGAGCAAGGCCGAGGCTTTGCGGTGGTAGCAGATGAAGTTCGTTCTCTTGCCGCTAAAACACAACAATCAACGGTCGATATTCAAGAAATAATATCTCGCCTTCAGGCTCAAGCGAAAGATGCGAACCAATTTATGCAATCCAATCTTTCGTTAGCAGAAGAATCTAGACAGTATAGCGAACAGCTTCGTGCTGCATTCGCTTCTATCACTGACTCAGTACAACTAATATCTGATATGAACACACAAGTAGCCACAGCGTCTGAAGAACAATCTGGCGTAACACAAGATATTTCACAAAATGTTTCTCTGACCTTTGATATTGTTCATCAAAATGTTTCAGGAATTGAGCAGAGCAAACAGGCAAGTGAAGAACTCTCTTCATTAGCTGTTAAGCAAAAAGACTTGCTGAGTTTTTTCAAAATCTAACGTTATAGTAAAATAGATAAATAAGCTTCTAACGCCACTATTTGTTTGTTTTTCTTCTCAAATAAACAAACAAAAAGAGCAGCCAAATAGCTGCTCTTTTTCTTTTGAATTTTACTTTCTAGTTTTTTAAAGCAATTCTGAGACTACATCAGCTAACTGATGAAAGGTTTCAAGACGTGACGAGCTTGGTCGCCATACAAGGCCTATATCGCGATAAGCTTGTTGACCGGGAGGGTCAATCACCACTAAATTCTGATTTTGCAACAAACCATGATCGATCGCCATTTGTGGAATAAAGGTGGTTCCTAAACCATTTGCCACCATTTGTACCAACGTATGTAGGCTTGTGGCGGTGAACGGGTTTATCTTCTCTTTGTCGGTTAGCTTACAAGCTGATACCGCGTGCTCGGTTAAGCAGTGCTCGTTCTCCAACAAGAATACAGATTCGTCTGGCAGGTCATCATATTTAATCGGAACACGAATACCATCGGCTTGATTGCGGCTGATTACCATTCTGAAAGGGTCTTGCCCAACAACTTTGCTCTCCATGTTGTCGATATCGACAGGCAAAGCCAGAATCAGTACATCCAACTCACCATGACGCAACGCAGCCAATAGGTTAGTTGTCGTGTCTTCCCGTAACAACAAGTTCAACTGTGGAAAACGTTGGTTCGCTTCTTGTACCAAATCGCACAATAGGAATGGAGCAATAGTAGGAATACACCCTACTCGCAACTGCCCTTGCATCGCGTCTCCATTACATAGATTTCCGAGCTCAACCAAGTCTTGCCCTTTCGCCAGTAACTCTCGACCATGCTTAACCACCAGCTCACCCGCTTGAGTGAAAACCAATGGGCTCTTTTTATCTTTCTTCTCATAGAGAGGACAACCAATGAGTTCTTCCAGGTTTTGAATGCCTTTACTTAGTGTCGATTGACTCACGAAGCAGCGATCCGCAGCGTCGCTAAAGTGGCGAGTTTCGTGAAGAGTAACAAGATAGTGAAGTTGCTTAAGACTTGGCCATTTATTCATGAAATTACTTTGAAATATGAGTAGGATAACTTAAGTGAAGGTCATTTGACCTAAGGAACGGACAAAGAATAAGCTTATCGCTTTTTTCGATTAACTTAATCTATTTAATTCGCTTTTTTCTATAGTACCGATTGTACTATAGTTTGTCCCGTAGAAACGGAGCCCAAACAAAGATGTGTTGGGCCAACTAATTTTTTAGGAGATTCCAAATGGTACTAGTAGGTCGTCAAGCCCCTGACTTTACTGCAGCAGCTGTTCTAGGTAACGGTGAGATCGTTGATAACTTCAACTTCGCAGAATTCACTAAAGGTAAGAAAGCGGTAGTTTTCTTCTACCCACTAGACTTCACTTTCGTTTGTCCTTCAGAGCTAATCGCTTTCGACAACCGTCTAGAAGATTTCCAAGCTAAAGGCGTTGAAGTAATCGGTGTTTCTATCGATTCTCAATTCTCTCACAACGCATGGCGTAACACTGCTATCGCTGACGGCGGTATCGGTCAAGTTAAATACCCTCTAATTGCTGACGTTAAGCACGAAATCTGCAAAGCATACGATGTTGAGCACCCAGAAGCAGGCGTTGCTTTCCGTGGTTCTTTCCTAATCGACGCAGACGGCCTTGTACGTCACCAAGTAGTTAACGATCTTCCACTAGGTCGTAACATCGACGAAATGCTACGCATGGTAGACGCACTAAACTTCCACGAGAAGAACGGTGAAGTATGTCCTGCACAATGGGAAGAAGGTAAATCAGGTATGGACGCATCTCCACAAGGTGTTGCTGCATTCCTATCTGAGCACGCTGACGACCTAAGCAAGTAATTACCTCTTAAGCCCGAACTCAACGCGGGTTAATGGTTGGAAGACTCTCTATAAAGAGAAATAAAGCATAAGCTAATAGCGCAAAGCGCACCGCCAATCAGTTAAGAAGTAAAGTCCTATTAAAAGCCCGAAGTTAACGCTTCGGGCTTTTTTCATCTCTCTCCGACGACAATTATCTACCCAAACCGCCTCTGCAACATTTAATAGAGGCAGTTACAAGAACAAACTTTACCCCTATTTTCCTCTGCTACCACCTATTCATATCCGTATCTAGGTTGTTATGATTTCGTCCGTATCTTTTTGAACGGATAAATACGATGAACACCGAAATTGAAGTCTGTATCGATAACTTAGAATCTCTATATAACGCACTATCTGGTGGCGCGAATCGAATTGAGCTTTGCTCTTCATTAGCACTTGGCGGGTTAACTCCAAGCTTCGGAATGATGAAGCAAGCGGCAAAAATTTCGTCCGTACCAGTTTATGCCATGATACGACCGAGACAAGGTGACTTCATATTCGATTATGACGATATACTCTGTATGCTGGAAGATATTGAAGCTTGTGCGAGAGCAGGGTTGAATGGCGTCGTTCTGGGTGTACTAACACCTGATGGTGAGATTGATATGTCTGCAATGCAAATTCTCTCAAGCAAGGCTCACCAACTCAAACTAGCAATCACCTTCCACCGTGCAATCGACCAGCTTCAGGATTATAAAGTAGCGTTAGAGCAGATTATTGAGCTTGGATGTGAAAGAATCCTGACGTCAGGGCTTGCTATTAATGCAGAGCAAGGCATCAATGTGCTCGCAGATATGGTCAAACAAGCCGATGGCAGAATCGATATAATGGCTGGTGCAGGCGTCAACGCAACGAATGCCAAAATGATTCAAAGCTCCACCCAAGTACCTGCACTTCACCTTTCAGGTAAATCGACAAGACCCAGCCTAATGGAAAGCAATTCAAGCGCTCAAATGGGCAGTAATGATGTTGATGATTATCAGATACCAGTAACTAATGCGAATAAGATATCCAATGTGAGAGCTGCCCTCACCGCTTAGGGTAATCGTCACTAACACAAATCCAGAGAACCACGCTGACGAATCTAGCGGACTGGCGTATATTAGAGTTAATAGCACAGAAAATTTTCATGGACAGATATGGCTAAAGACTTATTCAGCTCTCTTGATTTAAACCTGTTACGAACATTTCTTATTGTTTATCAAGAAAAAAACACCAGAAAGGCTGCGGAACGTTTATTCGTTTCTCAGCCAGCGGTTAGCCAAGCCCTACAAAAGCTAAGACACCACTTCAACGATGACCTTTTCGTAAAGGTTCATGGAGGCTTACAACCTACGGCATTTTCAGAGCAGCTCACCAATCAAATAAAACCGTTCATGGACGGTCTATCTATCGCGGTTAATACATCAAACACTTTTGATCCGAAAGAGATCGATTACACGTTGAAAATAGCCCTATCTCCAGTGGTGCTTTCTTGTCTGTCTGGCTCACTTTTTAAAGATATAAAAGCGCAAGCACCAAACGCTAAACTAAAGCTTGTTCCATGGTCAAACTCGTCTGTCTCAGATATACAAAAAGATGAGGTTTTGATGGGAGTAAGCTACTTAGGGGAAAAGACAAGTAAAGAAGTCTATACAAGGCAGCTCATTGAATTAACAGGACGTATATTTGTTAGGAAAGATCACCCTTTAAAGCAAAACACCGTGACTCCATATGACATGGCAGGGTACGAAATCGCATCTTTAGTAACGCCAGGTTGGAATGACAATTTTAGCTTAGCGTCTCAGATTCTAACCGACCTTTCCATCGAGCATCGTATCGGTTTTCGCAGCGAATTGGTCATGGCTCTAATCGATGTCATTCAACATACTGATATGTACATGCCCCATTCCAACCTTTTCCCAGTAGAAAACTATCCGACATTACGCGGGATAGATGTCTCAGTCGACGGAAAAACGCTGAAAACTCCGGTCTATAGTTATATACACATTAAAAATCGAAACTCACCTTTAACAAACTGGCTTTCAAAACTCATAGAGCAAGTTTTATCAGAACAAGTACAAAAGTAAGTTCGATTAAAAGTTATATATTGTATTTTACTCTTCCGGACGCCAGCTCAGTGCGCTAGCGATGGTACCGATAACTAATGTGTCTTTTTCCGCTTCATTAAGTTCAGGTAACATCTGTAGCGTTATCATTCCATTTGTCTGTGCAGCCGCTATTTCTTTAGAAGCTTTTTTAAAGCTATACCCTAGTGGTTTTTCTACCGACATTAAAAGGTCTTTACTTGAATGGACAGTTTCTACGTCATATTTATTCGCCCCAACTCGGATATAGCCAGCTTCTTTCTTTTCTAAGCTAACACTGATCATCCCAGATTGAGGCTCTAAAACGAACTCTCCTATATTCTCATTGCTTTGAGATACAGAACAGCGGTAAGGTTTATTGCCACCAAAATCAACACCCATGTAGTTAACTGAAGTGCCACCGCCAGAACAGACTAAGTTCCACACTTGGCCATTATCGACTCTAGTGATTTCAGCAGCCAGCTCACCCTCTTTGAATGAAACAGTCTCAAACCATGTTGAACCTGATGAATCTCGGCTATATTTACCTTGGTACATACCTGCAATATCAAACGTCCCTTCTTGTCCTAACCCCCAAAAATCACCATCAGTTTTAACCATGAGTTCTGGCTGCTGATTAACCGCATCTGATTTGTCCATGATGGCAACGCTGCCGCACGCAGTTAACGCGAAAAGAGGAGTCACAACGAAAAGAAACTTCTTCATACTGATATCTACCTAAAAATAAATGTAAGGGAAAAATTCAGTAGAAGAATAAATTAAAGATAAGTAAGAATATAGCGAGCATCAATGAGCTATATCGATACTATCGTTATTTTTCTCATGTGCCTTAAACAAATACATTAGAGAACATCAGCTTATGTTTAGACACTTCTATCACGCTCGTTTTGTAAGGCTACGTAAGACCCAAAGATCACGTGTAATGATTACTCCTGCTGATAAGCAAGCATTATCACAGAGATAATCAATGCGAATTAGCCTGCTCTTTCAAAGCCCATATAATGATCACCGTTAGCCAGTGATTTCACTGGATTCACGCATGGATCGACCTAATGCTAAGGAGAGCGCAAAATTACTTCGGTGGTACCATGAAATTTAAAACACTTCTTTTAGCTTCAGCTTTATTCTCAACCTCTGCACTTTCAAATGGTCTTCACTTATCTCCTGAACTAAAGATTGGTTCTTATCATGGTTTTGGAATACAAGCAGGTATTACTGATGTGGCAAATCTAGGTGTGGTTTATCTGAGCTATTCTCAGCTTTGGTATGACAGCGACCGATACGATGAAACTGTCGATGCGTACCGCATTGGTATTCAAAATATGTTTGGAAGCAACCAGAATCACGGCTTTCAGGCGGAGATTGGTGTAGCGAGTTATGACGGAACAAAAACGCGTAACGGCGAAATTGAAGAGAAGACAGCACATGGATTAAGTCTTGGTGGAGCCTACGTTTACCAAGCAACACCAATACTTGGGCTACGTGCTGGTGTTGATATGAATATTTTTGATCACAATAAGACCTTTGTGCCTTACGACACAACAATCAACCTTAACCTTGGTGCAATTATTCGGTTCTAAAGTTAATACCTACTTCAGTGCGTCATCTAGGCTTTGATCACCAAGGTGGCGTACATCTTTACCTTTCACAAAGTAGATAATGTATTCACAGATATTTTGGCAACGATCTCCCACTCGCTCAATCGCACGAGCTGACCACATCACTTGCAGGATATTGGGGATGTTCTTAGGATCCTCCATCATGTACGTCATCAACTGACGAATCACAGCTTCATATTCCGCATCCAGCTTATCGTCAAGTTTATGTACTTCTGCTGCCGCATCTACATCCATACGAGCAAAAGCATCTAATACTTGATGCAGCATAGTGATAGCCTGACGACACAATGGTTCTAACGAGACGTGAAATTTTTGTTCTTTGGTCGAAGGGATCTCAATCGCACCCTGTGCGATTTTAGAGGCCACATCGCCAATACGTTCTAGATCAGTAATGGTTTTGATGATCGCCATAATCAAACGCAGATCTTTGGCAGTCGGCTGACGTTTCGCGATAATACGAGTACATGCTTCATCGATTGAAACTTCCATCGCATTCACTTTATGGTCGTCACGAATTACTTTTTTGGCCAATTCAACATCGTCTTTATGGAGCGCCTGCATTGCAAACGAGAGTTGCTGCTCCACTAACCCGCCCATGGTCAATACATGAGTACGGATCGATTCTAACTCGACATTGAATTGCCCTGAAATGTGGCGACCGAAATGCATACTTGCTCCTTGAAAGAAATGAAGAAAGCCATTTTTGTAGAGTGACTTAGCTCTAGATGACACCTTTGTAGAGGTTAGCCATATCTACCAGTAATGTAGTCTTCCGTCTGGTTTTTCAATGGAGACGTAAAAATTGAGTCAGTATCTGAGTACTCGATCAATTTTCCCATATGAATAAAGGCAGTATGGTCACTTACACGCGCGGCTTGTTGCATGTTGTGGGTAACAATCACCACTGTGTATTGTGTTTTTAGATCGTTGATCAGCTCTTCAATCGTCAGAGTAGAAATCGGATCGAGTGCCGATGTTGGCTCATCCAATAACAGCACTTCAGGTTCGATGGCAACCGCACGAGCGATGACTAAACGCTGCTGTTGACCACCCGATAACCCAAAGGCGTTCTCATGCAAACGATCTTTGACTTCATCCCACAACGCCGCGGCGCGCAGAGAGCGCTCAACTGCATCATCAAGATCTCGGCTGTTGCTCACGCCTTGCAGCCTCAATCCATAAACCACATTCTCATAGATAGATTTAGGAAAAGGGTTCGGACGTTGAAACACCATGCCGACTCGGCGTCGTAAGGTCGCGACATCCACCTTAGGGTGATAGACGTTCTTGCCATGAAGCTTCACTTTTCCGGAAACCTTACAACCTTCAACAAGATCGTTCATGCGATTAATGCAGCGCAGTAGAGTCGACTTACCACACCCTGATGGGCCAATAAACGCGGTCACCTGTCCCTTTGGGATTTGCATTGAAATATCATCAAGTGCTTGGCTCTCTTTATAATAAAGATTCAGCCCTTCAATCGAGATAGCAATTTGCTCATCCTTCAAATTGTGAACATCAAGTGGTGCTTGGTAACCCAAGGTTTCATTAATCGAGAACATCTAATCTTGTCCTAAGGTTCGGTATTTTTCACGCAAGTTATTACGGATATTGATGGCCGTTAAATTCAATCCAACAATCACAGTAACCAGTAAAAATGAAGTCGCATACACTAAAGGGCGCGCCGCTTCGATATTAGATGTTTGAAAACCAACATCGTAGATATGGAAGCCTAAGTGCATGAACTTTCTCTCTAAGTGTAGATATGGGAACTGACCATCTACAGGTAAGCTTGATGCTAGCTTCACAACACCCACCAGCATTAATGGAGCCACCTCCCCCGCAGCTCTCGCGATTGCCAATATCAACCCCGTGATAATCGCAGGGCTTGCCATTGGTAAAACAATGCGCCAAAGCGTCTCAAATTGAGTAGCGCCAAGCGCCAATGAACCGTGCCTCACGGAGCTAGGGATACGCGTTAAGCCCTCTTCCGTTGTTACAATAACAACGGGTAATGTTAATACCGCCAAGGTCAATGCGGACCATAATAGACCCGGCGTACCAAATGTCGGAGCGGGTAACCGTTCTGCGTAAAACAAAGAATCGATTGAACCACCGATGGTATACACAAAGAATCCTAAGCCGAAGACACCATACACAATCGACGGTACACCCGCTAAGTTAATTACGGCGATACGAATTAAACGTGTTAGTGCGTTGTTTTTTGCGTATTCATGAAGATATATCGCAGCAACCACACCAAGAGGCATTACTACAATCGACATAAGAATAACCAACAGTACCGTGCCAAAAATCGCAGGAAACACACCGCCTTCAGAGTTTGAGTCTCGTGGGTTCTCCGACAAGAACTTCCAAACTTGTTTGCCCCAATGCCCAACCTTTTCAAGATAAGACATATTATTCGGGTACCAATAATCCAAAATATGACTGAGCGAAATTTCAACCTGCTCTCCTGTCATATCTTCTACCAACAAGCTTTCGACATTGAGCTGTGTTCTAAGATGCTCAAGCTTTACTTCGGCTTCAGCCAACTGGCGATTTAATTCCAATTTAGTTTGAGTATAGGTTTTAAGGTATTCATCGCTCACTGACTCATTGAGTTCAAGCTTACGTTTTTCTAAACGCAAGTTTTCCAATTGCCAGCTGATATTGCGGATTTCTTGGTTCACAACACGCGACGTCTCTTTGCGTAACGTATCAGCGAACGCCAAGCCTTGCTCGAGCTTTTGGTCTATGTTCGAATCAAATGTGCCAGAAGTGGTTTTAAAACCCACTGGTTTACCAAAGAAATAACCACCTCGACTTCGCTCAATCACAGCCCAGTCAGGTGGGGTGGTTGGTTCACGTAAGTTAACATCCAAAATGGAAACAAAGTCCGCTGGATAAATCTCCCTGTTGGCAACTTTGATACTTAAGCGCTGAATTAGCCCAGTCGACAGGTTTTGAGTCGACAATAGGTCTTGTACTTGTGGGACTTGCTCTATCGGGATGTATTTTCGTTCATATAACTGGCCAATCAATACATCTTGCTTTACTACCGTTTCGTCGAGGCCGACAACTAACGATGCATCTTTGGAATCCACTTGCCATTGGTACAAAGGAGCAGGCCAAAAATAGGTTAAGCCCTTCCAGCCGATCAGCAGCATTAGGCCAAGAACCGAAAGCATACTGATGCTCACCGCCCCACCCGTTAGCCATATCCACGGAGAGCCTGATTTAATCCAAGACAATAATGACTTCAGTTTATTCATTATGAACGACCTTGCTCTGACGTGCTGAACCCAAGGAAGAGCCAAGTTCGTGAGATACGCTAATCAAACAGCGAACAGCCATTGATAGAGATTGAGGTAGAGTTTTAAAACTACAGCGCACGATATTTATCTCTCAGTCTTTGTCTAACCCACTCTGCGACAGAGTTCACCGCGAACGTAAAAATAAACAGTAAGAGTGCTGCTAAGAACAACAATCGGAAGTGAGAACCACCCACCTCGGACTCTGGTAACTCGACAGCAATTGTTGCCGATAATGTCCTCATCCCTTCCAAAATATTCCAGTCAAGAATAGGGGTGTTACCTGTCGCCATCAAGACAATCATAGTCTCGCCAACCGCTCGTCCTAGCCCCATCATGATTGCAGAAAAGATACCTGGGCTAGCCGTCAATAACACCACATAAATAAGGGTCTGCCACGCTGTTGCGCCCAGCGCCAGTGAGCCATCGGATAAATGTTTTGGCACAGAGAAAATAGCGTCTTCTGCAATCGTGAAAATTGTCGGGATGACAGCAAAGCCCATAGCGAAGCCAACCACCAGCGCATTCCGTTGGTCAAAGTCGATGCCATAGTTAGCCAAGAAGGTACGAATATCACCACCAAACAACAAGGCTTCCATACCATTTTCACCAGCAAAGACTGCCATCACAGTAATCACCAATACCGGGATCAATATCAGAGCATGCCAACCATTAGTAAAACGGCTCGTCACCATTTTTGGCAAACAGAACCAAACAAGCCCAGTCAGTAGCGTGCTCAGTGGTAATAGCACCATTAACGAGAAGACGGCCGTTAAATGCGTTTCAACAATGGGAGCAAACCAAAGCCCAGCCAAGAATCCGATGATAACGGTCGGAAGAGCTTCCATCAGTTCTATCGACGGCTTCACGACTCTTCGCATTCGTGGAGACATGAAGTATGCGGTGTAAATGGCTCCGAGCACAGCAACCGGCACGGCAAACATCATCGCAAACAAAGCGGCTTTGATAGTACCGAATGTGATAGGGACTAAACTGAATTTTTCTTCAAAGTCATCGTTCGCCGACGTTGATTGCCAAACGTATTGTGGCTCAGGATAGCTTTCGTACCAGACTTTTTGCCAAAGCGATGAGAATGATATTTGCGGATATTCGTTATCAACTTTAGCCACGCTGATGGTGCCATCAATCAGCGTCGCCAAATGCAGTTCGTTAGCAGACATAGCCGCTAATTGTGGTGACTTATCAAATGCGCGCTCAAACAGCGACAGCTTTTCACTGGTCGTATAGTGGCTTTGTAATGTGCCATTCTGATAGAAACTATAAAAACCCTTTCTATAAGTATCTGGCAGAATAAACTGAACCTCTTCGGCGAGTTGGAAGTCGCGAATATGGGTCAGGCTACGCTTTTCATCTTTGAGTACATCGAACCACTGAGAAACCTGTCCGTCCTCATGCGTAACCAACAGTGAATAAGCTCCAGACAGTAAATCGATACTTTTCACCGAGTGCTTCGCATCATTTAAGCTAAGATCAATCACTTCACGAACATTGAAGCCGCTATCGGATAACTTCAATACAACTAAATCCGATTGTGCTCGAAGATATAAAGTTTGGCCATCAGGCGTGACTAACAACTGTTGCTGTAAACCCAACTTATCCGACAGCCATTGACTCTTCTGAAAAACATACTGACCAGTAAGATCACTCTGGTACCACTTAACCAAAACTCGTTGATCGCTTAGCTGAGCGGCAACCGTGATACCACGTCCATTCTTAGAGAACGCAAATTTTTCGATTGTTGTTCCGTTTGATGATTCATCATTTAAAAACGGTTCCGGGAGATCGATTTGCTCAATTTTAGGTTCGGCTTCACTGCCCTTTTGCAGCACAGGCGCACTATACTCAGGGTAGAAAAAAGTAAGGTTGCTTGCGCTATCAGCAAAGGCAAACCAGTTTTCAGATGGGGTATTTCGAGAAAAAGCGATGGGGTTAGCTAAAACATTACGCTCAAAGTAAGAATGTGTATTTTGAGACTCTAAATCCCAAAACTGCACCAAGCCGGATTTTTCGATAGTAAACGCATGCTGACCGTATTCATCCACGGATAAGGCGATAGGCTTTTCTATGGCTACGGTCTTCACGGCTTGGTCAGTATCTAAACCAGTATCAGAAAATACCGGTAAAATGACCATCGCCAAGTAAACAAAGATCAGCACCAGAGCAGCTAGAACACTGACCGCGCCACATGTCACCGAAAAACGGACGAGACGATCTTTCAACCATCTTTTTTTGTCGCGCTCTTTCAATGAAAATTGGGCTGAAGCCATCTGTTTATCTACCTTTTTTTAGCTACTGACATAATATGTACGTTAGATGACAATTATATTACAAGTTACGTTAAACAACTGAAACTAATAACAAGTTTGTTGACCATATTTCTTAAAGTAAGATCATAGATTTTGTGAATCTTGTCATTCTAAATTAAAGTAACCAGCTCTATAGCCAGCACTCAAGGATTATCATCTCGATGGAAAAAGACTATGTCACAAAAGAACTTAGCTGGTTATCCTTCAACGAAAGAGTGCTCCAAGAAGCAGCCGACAAATCAGTCCCCTTAATCGAAAGAGTTCGTTTTTTAGGTATTTACTCGAAAAACCTCGATGAGTTTTACAAAGTCCGATTTGCTGATGTGAAACGAAAGATCTTACTTCAAGATCCTCAATTACCTGCCAACTCGCAGAAAACCCTGCTAACTCAAATGCAGAGCCAAGCAAGTAAGCTCGACGCTCAATTCTATGAGCTGTATAGCGACTTACTATTGGAACTGGCACGCAATCGTATTTTTCTGGTCAACGAACAACAAATCAGCGAAGAACAGAGTGAGTGGATCAAAAAGTACTTTAAGAAAAAAGTGCTGCCACATTTAACTCCGTTTCTCTTGAACGAAGATAGCCAGTTGCTCAATATTATCAAAGACGAGCAAAGTTACTTAGCCATCGACATTGAGCGAGAGACATCTTCTCAATATGTCTTACTCGAAATCCCATCAGAAGCCCTCCCTCGGTTTGTTAAGTTACCAGACACTTCTGGTTCACAGCGTACAACTTTGATCTTGTTAGATAATATAGTTCGATTTTGTTTAGATGACTTGCTTAAAGGATTCTTTGAGTATGACTCATTACGTTGTTTTGCGATAAAAATGACGCGTGATGCCGATTATGATCTTCAAGAGAACAATGAAAGTAACCTATTAGAATCGATGTCTTTAGGTTTAGAACAGCGCTTAACGGCACTACCGATACGCCTTATCTATGAGTCAGAAATGCCAGCTGAAATGCTCAATTTCTTGCAAGTCAGACTTAAGCTGTCTGACTATGACAGTGTCATTGCGGGTGGTCGCTATCATAACTTCAAGCATTTCTGCGAATTTCCAAGCCTTAATAGGCGTGATTTAGTTAATCGCCCACTTCCCGCGATTAAGTGTGCGCATTTCAGCCACTACCCAAACTATTTCGAAGCGATCAAAGCTCGTGACATCTTGTTGCATTACCCTTATCACACCTTTAATCACATCACTGAACTCGTGAGGCAAGCCTCCTTTGACCCGAAGGTAACCTCCATAAAAATAAACGTTTACCGTGTTGCAGAAGGCTCAAAGCTCCTTAGCTCGATCATCGATGCTGCACACAATGGTAAGAAAGTAACTGTCGTCGTTGAGCTACAAGCCCGCTTTGATGAACAAGCCAATATTCAGTGGACCAAGAAACTTCAAGAAGCCGGTATAAAAGTCATCCATGGCATCCCAAGTTTGAAAATTCACTCTAAGCTTCTGCTCATTAAACGGAAAGAAGGCAAGCATACGGCGCATTACGCTCATATTGGCACCGGTAACTTTCATGAAGTAACAGCGCGCGTGTATACCGATTTTTCTCTGCTCACTGCGAATGAAGATTTGACCCAAGAGGTGAGACAAGTCTTTAAGTATATTGAAAACCCTTATCAAAAATCACAGTTCAAACAACTGATTGTGTCACCAAAGAATACAAGAAAACGCCTGTATCAGTTGATAGATAATGAAATACAAAACGCGATAGAGAGCAAGCCTGCAAGCATCACTCTAAAACTCAACAATTTGGTCGACCGAGAGATCATTGAGAAGCTCTATCAGGCCAGCCAAGCCAATGTAAAAGTGAGAATGGTCATTCGTGGTATGTGCTCTCTCGTACCGGGAGTCTCCAACATCAGTGAGCAGATTGAGATTGTTAGTGTGGTCGATCGTTTTCTCGAACACCCAAGAGTGATGATCTTTGGTAACGCTGGTAATCCAAAAGTCTATATCTCCTCTGCCGACTGGATGACACGAAACTTCGATCACCGCATCGAAGTCGCCACTCCAATTTTAGATCCAAAGATCAAGCAAACCATTATCGATATCACCGAGTTTCATTTCGATGACAGCAACAAAGCTCGAGTGCTAGACCAATCGATGAGCAATCCTTACATACAAGCTCCAACAAACCCACTCGATTACCCGACGTCACAACTCTCCACTTACCACTATATTAAACGTATGGAGAAACTTGCTCGCAAGAAGTACAAACAAGAGAAGAAATCATGCCGCTAATTGATAACAAACATTCTCGATGTATTGCCGCTATCGACTTGGGTTCGAACAGTTTTCATATGGTGGTTGCCCGAGTATTCGAACAACACCTGCAATTAGTCAGCAGACACAAACAGAAAGTGAGATTAGGTGATGGGTTGGATGAGTTTAACTTCTTATCCGAAAGTGCTATCGAGCGAGGCTTGGAGTGCCTCAAAGTGTTCGCAGAACGACTAGCGGATTTTGAACTTGATGATGTAAGAGTTGTTGCGACTCATACCCTAAGAAAAGCCAAAAACGCTCAAGACTTCTTAGAGCAAGCCAAACCACTGTTTCCTTTTCCAATAGAGATCATTTCAGGTCAAGAAGAAGCTCGAATAATCTATAACGGTGTAGAACACACTCAAACCGCTTCTGAATCTAAATTGGTTATTGATATCGGTGGAGGGAGTACGGAACTCGTCGCAGGGCAAGGCTTTACGCCCCTAATTATGCGCAGTTTACCTATGGGATGCGTCAGCTTCACTCAACACTTCTTTGCTGACGGAGAGCTAACCTCACAACACTTCTCAGATGCTTATACCGCGGCTACTCGTCTATTGATGCCATTGATTGAAGAATATACAAAGGCGCCTTGGGAAATCGCCTTTGGCTCATCAGGGACGACTAAGTCAATAAAAGAGGTACTCATTGGTTTAGGCTTTACCGATGGTCTCATTACGCCGCAACGTCTGTCCTATTTGAAAAATCACTTATGTGAGTTTTCATCATCCAAAACCTTAGACCTTTCAGGTTTAAGTGATGAGAGAAAGCCGGTGTTTGCTGCTGGCGTCATCATTCTTTCAGCAGCCATGGATACGCTAGACATAAAGGAGTTACATTTTTCTGATGGCGCCCTGAGAGAAGGCGTTCTTTATGACATGGAGGATAGGTTTAAAGATATTGATGTTCGAACAAGAACTGCCGAAACGCTCGTCTCTCGATACCATGTTGACTTAGCTCATGGCCAGAGAGTCAAAGAACTCGCCCTTGCATTACTGAAACAAGTGCAGCCTCAAGTAACGACTATGGTCACTAATGAGCTGTATGATCTAGTTGGTTGGGCTGCACTACTTCATGAGGTAGGGCAAAGCATCGCATTCCAAGGCTATCACCGCCATTCGGCTTATCTGCTTAAGCACACGACAATGCCCGGTTTCAATACTGAGCAACAACGTCTTATCTCGACATTGGTTCGCCACCAAAGAAAAGCGATTAAGCGGCAAGACTTGCCGGAACTGTCTCTATTTTCTCCACAACAAATAACGCTACTAATTCGCATATTAAGACTCGCTATCTTACTCAATCGTCAGAGAAATCAAGCACTAGTCCCAGACACGACTCTAACGATTGAACAAGAGGATAACTGGGGATTGAAAGGATCTAACAGCGATTGGTTGGCCCAAAACCAACTGCTTGAATATGAACTCAAAGAAGAACAACAACGTTGGCAAAATGCTGGATGGTCGTTAAAGATAGAATAACGAACAGTCAAAATAAAAACAGCCTGCGACTTAGCAAGCTGTTCATACGTTTGTTTTCTAAGTTTGTGTTAGCCTCAATCAGAGCCCGACTTTTGCCAACTCTTGCTCTGCGAACTCAGGCGGTATCGCTAAATAGCCATCTTTCTCTACCAGTTCTTGCCCTTGCTTCGAGAATACAAAAGTGAGGAACTCTCTCTCTACAGGAGAAAGCGGTTTATCTGGGTGTTTATTCACATATACATAGAGAAAGCGCGATAGAGGGTAATCTCCGCTTAAAATATTCGCTCGAGTAGGCTCTACGTAATCAGAACCATGCTCAGCAATAGGAATTAACTTAACACCAGCCACTCGATAACCAATACCTGAGTACCCTATCCCGCTGATTGATGAAGCGACCGACTGTACAACCGACGCAGATCCTGGCTGTTCATTGACTCGGTTCTTGAAGTCGCCACTACATAATGCGTTTTGTTTGAAGTAGCCGTAGGTTCCCGAAACGGAATTACGACCGAACAGTTGGAATCTATGTTTTGCCCACGGCTGGCTGATACCTAAATCTTGCCAATTGTTTAGCGGCTTAGTCGCGCCACAGCGCAATGTCTCTGAAAATATGCTGTCAATTTCGCGAAAATTAAGTCCCTCGATAGAGTTATCACGATGCACAAAAAGACCAATCGCATCGATAGCAACTCGAAGCGCCGTCGGCTTATAGCCATGCTCCCTTTCGAACGCTTCCACTTCTCGTAGGCGCATTGGACGACTCATAGGCCCAAGGTGAGCAGTACCTTCCGTTAATGCAGGAGGTGCAGTGGATGAACCAGAAGCCTGAACTTGAGCATTCACGTTCGGGTAGTAAGACTTAAACTCTTCAACCCATAACGTTGTCATTCCCGCTAAGGTATCGGAACCGACAGACAACAAGCTGCCAGAAATACCCGGAACCTTAGAATAATCAGGAAGAGAATCGACACTTTGCTCGGCATGAACAGGGGTAACCAAAGCTAATGCTAATAATGAACTGATGGGGAAACGCATCCGGCGTATTAAGGAACTCATGACACTGTCAATCGGCTAGGCAGCGTGAAATGGAATCGGCTACCAACACCCACTTCACTTTGAATTTCTAAATGTGAATCATGGTGACTAAGCGCATGTTTAACAATCGCTAACCCTAAGCCACTGCCCCCAGTATCGCGTGAGCGTGCTTTATCAACACGATAGAAACGCTCCGTAAGTCGATGCAAGTGTTGTGGTTCGATACCGTCTCCAGTGTCTGACACATCCAAACACGCGCCTTGACTGGTTTGGTACCAACGAACCTTTACGGTCGCACCAGGCGGCGTGTATTTCACTGCATTGTAAACCAGATTCGATATTGCACTTCTCAGCTGATCTTCATCCGCTAATACGCGTAAACTCTTATCGATATCAAATTTCAGCTTGTGTTCTCGCTCTCCACTGAGACTAGCGGCTTCTTTTTCAAGAACTTCCAACATCGCCGGAACATTCACCACTTCATCCAATTCATGCATTGGCGCCGCTTCTATCTTAGAAAGAGTAAGAAGCTGATTGACCAAACTGTTCATACGATTTAACTGCTCAGTCATCACACCATGAGCCTTAGGCCACATAGGTCCAACGACCATGTCTGGATCTTCCGTCATTTCAAGATAGCCCTGAAGTACGGTCATTGGAGTGCGTAGCTCGTGAGAAACGTTAGCGAAAAAGTTACGACGCATGCCTTCTAGCTGTTTTAGCTGAGTAACATCACGTACTACCATGAGGTGTTCGCCCTCGGTATACGGTACGATACGAAGCTCAAGCATGCGCTCCACATTAAGTGGCGAAGGCATCTCTAACGGCTCTGAGAAATCTTGTTTATTAAGGTACTTGATGAAGTCCGGCGTGCGGATCAAGTTAGAGATGGGTTGGCCTGAATCGTCTGGCCAGCGAAAACCCAGTAAATACTGAGCAAGCTTGTTGCACCAAACAATATTGCCTTCACCGCGAAACACCACAACGGCATCGGGAAGGGATTCAGCACCGTTTCTGAAACGGCGGATAAGGTTGGTCAATTCTTTGCGCTTACGACGCTGTCTCTGCTGCATACGATAGATACCATTAAACAGAGACTCCCAGTTTCCAGAACCTGAAGGGGGTGTTAACCGCTTTTCATCCCACAACCAAGCAGACAAACGCATTTGATAGTGTAGATGCCATGCTAACTGTAATACTGTTGCAGCCAGCAATAACCAAGGTAAATAACCGAATATCCATCCGACTATAATCCAAGGTGCGTAAAAAAAAGCCAGCTCCCAAGCCAGCTTTTTCCAGGTTAACTTCTCAACCATTCAGGACTCCATAAACTGGGCAGTGAAGCCACGTTAAGCCTTTGTAGAAAAACGGTAGCCTGCGCCGCGAACCGTTTGAATTAATTTGTCATGACCAGCAGATTCAAGTGCTTTGCGTAAACGTCGAATATGAACATCAACCGTACGATCTTCAACGTAAACGTTGGTACCCCAAACGTTATTGAGCAGTTGCTCTCGACTGTATACTCGCTCTTGGTGAGTCATAAAAAAATGCAGCATTTTGAATTCGGTTGGGCCCATATCAACTGGACCTTCACTTGCGGTAACGCGGTGAGATACAGGGTCTAGCTTAAGGCCTTGTACATCAATCACATCTTCTAGTGCAGTAGGCGTTACACGGCGGATAACCGCTTTCAGGCGAGCAACGAGCTCTTTTGGTGAAAATGGCTTGGTGATGTAATCATCAGCGCCCACTTCTAAACCTCGCACCTTATCTTCTTCTTCGCCACGAGCCGTCAGCATCACCACTGGGATGTTGCGAGTTAACTCTTCACGCTTCATGTGCTTGATAAAGTTTATCCCGCTACCACCAGGTAGCATCCAATCTAGTAATACTAGATCTGGGAAAGGTTCACATAGCTTGTTTACCGCTGTATCGTAATCTTCAGCCTCTACTGCTTGGTAGCCTTTTTGTTCAAGTACAAAACACAGCATCTCACGAATAGGTGCTTCATCTTCAACGACCAGAATCCTTCTCGACATAATTGAATAGCCTTAGTATTTAATCAACGCATTGCATTATCTGGTTTAATTATGACACTTTTGTGACCTTTGAAAACAAATTTTCATATAACTGTCTCAAACATTTCACTTTTAATTTTTATTGCAGGTATAAGACAAATGGATCGAAATCTCCTATGATGAGCGTCTTCAGATAAAGGTATGAGAAATATTTATGTGGTTTAAGAATTGCCTCGTCTATCGCTTTAATCGTGATATAGACTTCAACGCAGATCAGCTAGAGAAACAACTTGAAGAGTTCCGTTTTACCCCTTGTGGTAGCCAAGACAAACAGAAATTTGGTTGGGTAAACGCGATGGGTAGACACGGCGATATGATGACGCACGTATCAGAAAACCGCATTCTCATCTGTGCAAAGAAAGAAGAGAAAATGCTTCCAGCTTCTGTGATCAAAGATTCATTGAATGCAAAAGTAGAAACGCTTGAAGCAGAGTCTGGTACTCCTCTGAAAAAGAAAGAGAAAGACAGCCTAAAAGAAGACATCATCATCGATCTTCTTCCTCGTGCTTTCAGCCGCAGTAACTTCACTTACGCGCTGATCATGCCGAAAGAAGGCTTTATTGTTGTTGATGCTAGCAGCTACAAAAAAGCAGAAGACGTACTAGCATTACTACGTAAAACAATGGGTAGCTTGCCAGTAGTGCCAGCTATTCCAGAGCAAGCGATTGAAACAACGTTAACGGAATGGGTTAAGTCAGGTGATACGCCTAAAGGCATCACCATGCTTGATGAAGCTGAGCTTAAATCAATCCAAGAAGACGGCGGTATTGTTCGAGTTAAGAAACAAGAACTAGAAGCTGATGAGATTAAGAACCACATTGAAGCCAACAAAGTTGTGACTAAGCTTCTGATCAACTGGCAAGATCGCATTGAGTTCATTCTTGCTGAAGATGGCAGCATCAAGCGTCTAAAATTCAGTGATGAACTAAAAGATGAGAACGACGATATTCCTCGTGAAGATCAAGCTGCACGTTTTGATGCAGACTTCTCTCTACTTTGTGGTGAGTTCAGTGTTTTCCTACCAAACCTATTTGAATCATTAGGCGGGTTAACTCAACCTAACGCTTAATTGTTCCGATTTGAAGCTCAGGTATCGACGATATCTGAGCTTATTTCTTTCCCACTCCCGCTTATCAATACCTATCAGCTCGCTTCTTAATACCATTGTTATCTTTAGGGCTATCAACCAAACTCATTTTAGCGTAAAATTTGCGCCCCTTTGATATCACTTGGTGGTATCAACCTGACTTGAGATCAGATTAGAGAACGAAGCAATGACTACACAGAAACCATTTGTACCTGAACTATTATCACCGGCAGGAAGCCTTAAAAACATGCGTTACGCGTTCGCCTATGGCGCAGATGCAGTATACGCAGGCCAGCCACGTTACAGCCTTCGTGTTCGTAACAACGAGTTCAATCACGAAAACCTACAAATCGGTATCGATGAAGCTCATGCTCAAGGCAAAAAGTTATATGTTGTATGTAACATTCAGCCACACAACTCTAAATTAAAAACATTCATTCGCGACCTTAAACCAGTTGTTGAGATGGGCCCAGACGCACTTATCATGTCAGACCCAGGTCTTATCATGATGGTACGTGAATCATTCCCTGAAATGCCGATCCACCTTTCAGTTCAAGCAAACGCAGTAAACTGGGCGACCGTTAAGTTCTGGTCAACTCAAGGCGTTGAGCGTGTGATCCTATCTCGTGAGCTATCTCTTGAAGAGATCGAAGAGATTCGCGAACACTGCCCAGAAACAGAGCTAGAAATCTTTGTTCACGGTGCTCTATGCATGGCTTACTCTGGTCGTTGCCTACTTTCTGGCTACATGAACAAACGCGATCCAAACCAAGGTACTTGTACTAACGCTTGTCGTTGGGAATACAAGACAGAAGCTGCGAAAGAAGACGAAAACGGTCAGATCGTTGAAGCTAACCCTACCGGCGTTGCTATTCAAGAAGTAGAAACTCAAGGTATTGAAGTTCAAGACGAGCGCCCTGACAACACACTAGGCCTTGGTAAGCCAACTGATGAAGTCGTTTTACTTTCTGAATCGCACAAACCTGAAGAGAAAATGGCGGCGTTTGAAGATGAGCATGGTACTTACATCATGAACTCGAAAGATCTTCGCGCAATCCAACACGTTGAGCGCCTAACGAAGATGGGTGTTCATTCATTGAAGATTGAAGGGCGTACTAAGTCTTTCTACTACTGTGCACGTACAGCACAGGTTTACCGTAAAGCTATCGATGATGCTGTTGCAGGTAAGCCATTTGATGAGAGCCTAATGGGTACGCTAGAGAGCCTAGCTCACCGAGGCTACACTGAAGGCTTCCTACGTCGTCACACTCACGATTCATACCAAAACTACGAATACGGTTACTCAATCTCTGATACTCAACAGTTTGTTGGTGAATTCACAGGTAAACGCCGTGGCGACCTAGCTGAAGTAGAAGTAAAAAACAAATTCTTAGTTGGCGACAGCTTAGAAATGATGACACCTAAAGGTAACGTTGTTTTCAAACTAGAAGTGATGGAAAACCGTAAATCTGAAGCGGTAGACGACGCAAAAGGTAACGGTCACTTCGTATTTATTCCTGTGCCAGCAGATCTCGATCTAGAGTATGGCTTGCTAATGCGTAACTTGAGCGAAGGCCAAGATACACGTAACGCTTCAGGTAAATAACGGTTACTTGGGAAAGATAAATGGCTCTACTAATAACTGACAAGTGCATAAACTGCGATATGTGTGACCCAGAATGCCCAAATGGTGCAATCACTATGGGTGACAGTATCTTCGAAATCGATCCTGATTTATGTACTGAGTGTAAAGGTCACTATGAGAAGCCAACATGTCAGTCAGTATGTCCGATCACAAAATGTATCATTACTGACCCGAACCATATTGAAACTGACGACGAATTATTAGAAAAGTTTGTCATCATTCAAGGCTTGACCTAAAAGATAAAAGGTTCAACTTAATCATCAAGTTGAACCTTTTTTTTAACCCGACTTTTCAATGGGATATATGTTACAGAACATCTCTTTCTCAAATTGATATTCGAGTCGCTCTCGCCAGTTTATTGATTGAGCTATCGGAACAAGATAGAAGTTTTCTCTACTGGTATCAGTCACAAATGCCATTCCATACTGCATTAACTCATAGTGAACATCATTTACGAAGCTAGGATCTAAACGTTGTCTGCCTGTTAGCTGATTGATATCAGCTCTTGAAATAGAAATACCCGAGCTTTCAGCGTTGAACCTATGTCTTAACCATTCTGAAAATTCCTTCGCGCAAATCATAGTCATTGTCTTATCCTTGAATTTTTATAGACGGGTATCAGACTCTGATTTTCATATACTGCACATAAGCCGCATCTTTCACCCAAGAAACACGCCATCCCTGACTAAGCATTATCAAATTCATCGTTGTTTTTGCTATTGTCGTTATCCGTTTGTTTTGATATCAAACGATGTTCTTAATTACGTGTTTATAAACTCTAGACAAAAGTGTGACATTTCTCCAGTTTCAGAGACGAGAAAGTCAGTGGCATTTCCACTGTAATTAACCTCGATAGATGCGATTACTTATTAGATATCAAGGCCAAACACTGACTCGGCATTACTTTAACTTTCTTTTTTTTCTTACTTTTAGCGACTTTTTTAGGTGGAGGAACTGGAATGGTCTGCGGAGCCCAACTGGCAAGTTCATCTCCACAACCATCACCTTTTGGCGGGTTTGCTTGAGCGATGCAGTTAGAACTACCTTTAGGACATTTTAAACGAACATGAAAATGAGAATGATGTCCCCACCAAGGTCTGATTTTTCCTAACCAAGCTCTCCCATTGGCATCAGAGTTTTCTTGGTCACAAAGAGTTTGTTTAATGACAGGATGGACGAAGATTCGTACCACTTTTTCATCTTTGGCTGCATAGCGAATCACTTGAAAATGATCATCGGTCCAATTTGATTTACGTAATTTGTAGTTGGTAAGGTCGACTACACTTATTGGCTTAGGAACAGCAAGTTCATTCTCGGAAAGTCTCTCATCAGTGAGCCTTAACCATATATCAATATCCAACCCAGTCTGGTGGCTTGAATGGCCAGATGAGAAGCGTCCACCTCTAGGTAGCGAAATATCACCCACCAATAGATTTGTGTTGAGTTGTTTGCTTGTAGTTAAACCTAGCCTTTCAATAAACTGAATTGACTCTGTGTGGCCATAATAGCGCTCTCTCTGAGGGCGGATCACCTGATAACCTTGCCCATTAATTGGCAAAGCTTGCGCCCCGTCAAGACAACCATTAGCGTAACTACCTATGGATGAGGTTGAATTTCTTGTTGGGCTTTTCTCTTTTTCCCACGAGGTTGCAGATACAACAAACGAACAAAAGATAAGAGCCAATGTACAAAATAACCTCATAACAATTCCAAATAAACGATCACTGTTTTTATACTAGTCGTCATTAGGGAATTGGTGTATGTCGAGAGTGATATTTTTGGGATAGCTTGAGAGTTATCTACTGACTTTAGATATTTAAGTGAAAAAGCTTCACTATTCCTAGCGAATCTTCTCAATCTGTAGCGATATTATCGTAGTCGAAGACAAAAACTCACAGCCCTGAAACGACGAAAGCCTAGTCATAAGACTAGGCTTTCTAATAAATGGCGGAACGGCTGGGGTTGCAGGCACCGGGACTCGTTGGTCGCAAACCAAAACACTAGACACGAAAAAGCCCTAACATTTCTGTTAGGGCTTTGTCTTATAAGTGGCGGAGTGGACGGGACTCGAACCCGCGACCCCCGGCGTGACAGGCCGGTATTCTAACCAACTGAACTACCACTCCGCAGTGGTCAACTCACTAAGTGAGCGTCCATATCTCCAGGTTGGTCAACCTAAAGATTTAATTTAAAGCCTGGCGATGT